>JAJTCL010000035.1 GCA_021323255.1 Propionibacteriaceae bacterium
TGGGTCCGTACTCGTCGTCCTCGCGGGTGAGTTCCGGCTCGCTTCCGACTGCAGGCACGGCCGCCTCGGCGCCATGCGCCACTGCGGTGAGCGCTGAGTAGGACGTTCGGCGCCAGGCCAGATCGAGCTCGCGGTCGAAGACTCGCGCCCGCAGCAGCCGTGGTGGTTCTGTGATCGGCTGCCATACCGTGAGCGTCCGCGGAGCCATCGTCTCGATGCTGAACCCGGGCCCGAGTTCGCGGCTGGAAAAGGGATCTCCGTCGAGTGGGTAGACAGCTTTAGGTGAGGCAGGGTCGGCCGGCATGCGAGAAACAAAACGGTGCAGCGCCGAGGCTGGCGTGTTGACGGAGGCGGCCCACCAGGTGACGACCTGGCACTGCGCCCGGGTCAAGGCGACATACAGCAAGCGCAAGTCTTCTCCAGCCTCCTCCTCCCGATAACGGGAGAAGCGCTCGGGTCTCCCGGGACCATGCCGGCCTCCGACGTCGAGTACACATTCGCCGCTGCTTGTCGCCGTGGGCTCGTGCAGCCGGAGAATCCGACCTTCGTCAGAGCCGTTGGCGTACCGATCCCAGGCCTCAGGCAAATAGACGATCGGGAACTCCAAACCCTTGCTGCGGTGCACTGTCAAGATCGTGACGGCTTCGGCATCGGTTTCCAGCCGCCGGGTGCCCTCGGAGATACCGATCTCGTTGGCCTCGGAGATCCGTGCCCGGAGCCACTCGGCCAGAGCACCGACGCCGAGCTGGGCGGAGGTCATCGCCGCATGCAAGCTCTGGCCGAGATGGCGCAGATCGGTCAGCATCCGTTCGCCTCCGCGCAGGCTCAGTAGCCGCTCCGGGATCCGCTCGTCGGCCGTCGCAGTTTCCAACAGAGCAGCGACTCCGCGACTCTGGAGCAACTTGCCCCACCAGCGGATCCGCTGAGTGAGCTCAATCAACGACTCTTCACTCGCGGAGGCGAGGTCGGCGAAGGTCCAACCAAAGAAACAGCTCAGGGCGGCCTGCCGAACTGACTGCTGTCGCGTCTGCTCAAGTGCCTGCAGCAAGGTCAGCCAATCCCTTGCCATCGGCGAGGCGAACACCGAGTTCGCACCGTACATCACAGCTGGCACACCGGCTGCAACCAGACGATCACGGATTGCTTCGCCGCGTTCGTTCTTGCGCACCAGAACGGCAATGTCGGAGGGCAGCAGCAGCCGGGGCCGCTCTCCTTCGAGCAGCTGGGCGCCTGAACCGAGCAGTGCTGTGACGTCGGCCACCAAGTCGCCAACGATCTGCGGGCGGATAGTCCCGACACTCGGCACCTTCTCGGTATCGGCCTGGTGCGGCATAACGCGCACTCGAATAGGAGCCACCAGGCCCTGCTTGTCCGGGGGCGCACTCAGCCGCCGCTGTTGGTGGTCTGCACTGACCTGGCGTATGGCGATTCGGTCGTCACCTAGCGCGGCGTCACCCAGCACGACATCGAGTGCATCGACCAGCGCCTGGTCACTGCGCCGATTGACGGCGAGACTTCTCACCTGGTCGGCCTGCCGGACAGCGTCGAGATAGCTGAAGACGTCCGCACCACGGAAGGCGTAGATCGCCTGCTTAGGGTCGCCGATCAAGATCAACATTGCATGTTGGTGGAACGCGCGGCGCAGGATTTCCCACTGAATGGGATCGGTGTCTTGGAACTCGTCCACCATGACGATGCGGTAGCGCTGCCGGAGACGATCTGCAGCGGCCGGTCCGTGCTCGGGGTCGGCCAGTAGATCCCGTAGCCGCGTCAGCATGTCGTCGTAGGTGAAAAGCTTGCTTGCCCGCTTGCGGCGTTCCACTTCGTGCCGTATAGCCGTCGCGAACGCCACTCGCTCACCACTGGCCGAAGGGTCGTCGGGGGCAAGCCCGTTGGGCACCAGCCGGGCGTGCATGGCCTCAACGGCCTGCTGCGCGATCTCCAGAGCCTCGTCGTAACTCATGGGTGGTGATCCGGTGGCGGCGTAACGGCGCAAGTAAAGGTCGGTGGTCACTTCGCGGGTGAGATCAGTGACATGTTCAACGACGGTGGCGTCCGGCTCGCGATCGCCGAGTACTCCAAGCCCGTCAAGCATCTGAAGGCAGAACTCGTGGGTGGTAGCAATTGTGGCGGCGTCGAACTCCGCAAGGGCCCGGGATACCCGCTGGCGTCGGCATTGCAGCTCATCTGGGTGACCGGTGGTGAGCATGATTTCAAGCGGGCTGAGCTGCCCGGTGGGACAGCGCCCGGCGACAACTTCCGCGAGGCGGCTTTCGACCGAGACCAGTCGCTCCCGAACTCGCAGCCGAAGTTCGTTGGTCGCCATCCGTCCGAAGGTGACCAGCAGTAGCTGGTTCAGCTCAGCTGCGCCCTCCGCGATGGCGCGGGCAGCGAGTGCGGCGATCGTGTAGGTCTTGCCAGTACCGGCGCTGGCCTCGAGCACAGTGGTTCCCGCGGGCAGCTCGGCGCAGATATCGAAGGGGAGTGGGTCGCTGCTCATCGCAGATCCTCGACCAACAAGAGAGGTTGGAACACTCGCCGCGCCAAAGTTCCGAACCGGCTGGGTTCGGCCAAGCTGCCGCGTGCTTCGCTGCTGATCGACGGCTGGGCGAGCATGGCCTCGAAGCCAGCGCCAACTCCGAAGAACCGCTCGTACGCTTCGTCCCGCTCTTGGCTCCACAGCTTGTCGAGCTGCCGTCGGTACAGCGCAGGCTGCCGGTCGCGGTAGCGCAAGGCGGCGTACTCTGCCGAGCTCTTAGGGCTGAAAGGGAGAGGTTCCTGAAGCCCAGTGGCCCGCAGGTCGATCAAGTCAGTCAAGACCTTGCCGGCCCAGGTGGCATTCACCGTGTCCAGCTGCGAGTAACCGCCCCGCCCGATGGTGACGGCCCGCCAAGGTCGGCTCGGATCAGTGGCGGTCAGCGCCAGCAGCTCCAGCCAGGTTTGCAGCCGCTGCTTTGCCGTCAGCCGGGAATAGCCGACATGGACCACGCAATCACCGATGACGCCGCTCACCGTGCCGGTCAATCGCACGTCGCCAAGATCGGCTAGCACCTCGTACGGGGCGGGTTGGGCGGTCAGGAACGGCTGCGCGGTCTGCACGAGTTGTTCGACCTGCGTCGCGATGTCCTGGATGGCCTTGTGGCCGAGAGCACGTGGTGGCAGGTAACCGCGCCTCCACTCGGCGGCGATCAGCAACTCCGGCTCGTGACCGGCCATACGCAGCCGCAGTAACCGCTCGCCGATGTTCCAAGCCTCCAGTCCGTTGAGGTTGACCGGGAGCTGCTCGTCGGGTGTCTCGTCGGGTCGGGTGATCCACAGTCCTGCGCGGTCATAGATCAGTGCTCGGATCGGATGGTGGTAGAAGCGGACCAGGTCGATCAGATTGACCAGGTCGTCGTTATTGCGATCCGGCAAAGGCTCTCGCCCGAAGATCGGCGTGGCAACCTGACGCTCTCGGGCGGCAGCGCGTACCGCCCGCAGTCCGGCGCGATCGAAGCTGAACCCAGCGCCGGAACCGAGGCCTTCGGGAGCGAAGTTGGCGACGTCGAAGGGCTGCAACGGGTGCCGCGTGGTGATCTTGCTGCGGATCTGCGCGCTGTCCTCGGTGCGGGCAGTGGCATCCAGCGCATCCAGCAGTTCACCGATGGGGACCGCAGGCGGAATCTCAGCTCCGGAACGGGGATCTGACCCAGCGAAGATCACTACCAACCGTTCCCGAGCCGACATGATGGCGTCCAGCAGTAGCTGTCGATCTTCACTGCGTACGTCGTGGTCGCCGACGCACTCCTCGGCGCTGATGATGTTGTCGCCATCAGGCGGCGGTCGGCGGGGAAAGACGCCGTCGTCGACTCCGAGTAGGCAGACAACGCGATGTGGCACCGATCGCATAGGAAGCATGGTGCAGACCGTCAAGGTGCCGGTACGGAAGTTGGCCCGGCTGGCCCGGCCCCGGAATGCCTCGCTCAACAGCGCGGACATCTCAGCCAGGCTCAGGGCGACATCCCCGGCCTGGTCGGTCGCCAGCGCCAGATCACCCAACTCTTGGTGCGCGTGGCTCAACTGCCAGCTCTCTGTCGGGGGAATCGCTGCCAGCAGCTCGATGGCCTCCTTGAAGAGCTCGACCCACGCGCCTAGCGGCTGGGCTGTGTTACAGCGCTGGACCAGCAGCCTGAGCCGTTTCACGAGTTCGGCAAGACGCCCAACAAGGTCGACATCACCGGCGTCGACATCGTCTAGAGGCAGGGTGGTTCCGATGAAATGCATGTCGGTCTCGTCCATCGTCACCCCGAGCAGCAGCCGCTCCAGCCCGGCTGCCCAAGTGTTCTGCCGAAACTCGCCCATCTGGAAGCGATGTCGATGGACAGCGTCGAACCCCCAGCGAACACCCGCACGGGGGACCAGATCACGCAGCCGCTCTAGGTCATCGGTACTGAAGCCGAATCTCCGTGCCACCGGAGGTGCAGCGCACAGGTCCAGCAGAGTGCTCGCCTCGACCCGCGAATCGGCGAGCGCGACGAGCCGGCTGACCAGCGCCAGCAACGGGTTCAGCTGCCGCAGTGATCGGTCGGCCAGCCGTACCCGGAGCCGATGACCTGGATGTTCGGCTTGAGTCTCTGGCGTGTCGAGTCCGAACGAAGCGGCGATCAGCGGTGCGAAGTTCTCGATGTCCGGACACATCACGACGATGTCGCGTGGTTCGAGTGAAGCATCGTCAGCAAGCAGGCCGACGAGAACTTCCCGCAGCACCTCCACCTGACGATCGGGACCGTGGCAGGCGTGGAACTGCACGCTCTGGTCGGTCTCGGCGAGGAGCGGCCGGTCCTCGGGATGGCGTGACCGGTTGCCGGCGATCTCGGATTGCAGCCAGCCGAGCAAGGATGTCGGTTCCATGGATTCAAGCGGGTAATGCAGATCTTTGGCATCGGGGCTGATCGCGGTGAGAGCGAGTTGGAGCTCGCGTACGTCCCGGCCGAGATAAGCGAGGAGCCGATTGCTGACCAGAGCTTCCGTAGCATCGTCTGCGCGTCGCAACACGCGCGTTGCGCTGATGCCGTTGCGATCGGTGCTGAATCCGACGCTGGTCCAGAGGGCAGGGGAGGGATGGGCCAGCCACAGGTGGACGTCGCGATGCTCCGCGAGTGCGGAGAGGATGAGCAGGTGGTCAGGGTCCAATCGGGTGGCGCCGAAGAGCGAGAGCCGTTCGGGAAGATCACTGCTCTCAGGCGCGAGCCGCAGTCTGGCTAGCTCGGTTTGTACCCGTTCGGCCGGGCTTTGCACACCGAGCTCATTGCGCAACTGCCGCCACAGTTCGGCCTGCCAGGCGCGGTCAGCCGGCAGGGGCGATCCCCAGGCGTCAACGTCGCGCCCTTGAGACCAACTGTCGATCATGGTCGGTCGGGTCGCGGCGTACCTGGCGAAGAGACCGGCCAGATGCCGCGCGGTCGACCAGCGCCGTCCGGCGCGGAGCGGATCCAAGTCGGATGAGGTTTTGTTGGCGCCAAGGTAATGCCACAGCAGTTCCGCCCACGGCTCTCCGCGGCAACCGTCGATCACTCGAAGAAGCGGCCAGACTGCGCGGTGTGGCTGCCAAGGATCGGCATCCTCCTCCTCTGCGGCGCCGGCGAGGGCGCGCGTCACGAGGCGGTGAGGTGAGGGGAAGTCCACGCCGATGCACACGCCGTCGCCGCGACCAGGTGCGGCGCCAAGCCGTTGCGCCAGGCTTTGGGACAGCCAGCGTTCCACGCCAGGTGTAGGCACGCTGATGATCTCCGTGGCAAACGGATCAGGCAGCGGAATACTTAGCAGGTCCCCGAGTGCAGTGACCAATCGGTCGGCCCGCTCTGCGCGATGGAGGTAGAGCGTCATGGTCGCGGATAACACTAAAGCGGCCGGCTGACAGCGGTGGGAGCTTTCGTTAGGTGGCTTAGATTCGGATAACTCCGCCATGAGCTGCGAGCGTCGGGAATCGCGCGCCGCCGCATGGAGGAGGAGGCGAGCGGAGGCGTTCTTTCCTCTGCGAGCGACGACGACAGCGGCGGATTCCATGCGCGGTGCGCGAGCAGCTCTCAAGGGAGGGAACGTGTTGATCAGGCCCGCGGAGCCGTCCGACTGGGAGGCCGTCCGTGACATCCGGCTGCGCTCACTGCGTGAGGAGCCGGACGCGTACGCGTCGGATTACTTGACCGAAACCCGGTTCGAACCCGATGTCTGGAAACAGCGACTCGCCACCGCGTCGAGCCAGCTGGCCTTCGATGATGATCATGCTTTGGTCGGCATCGCAACCGGTCTCGACACCGGGGACGGCGACACGTATGTGGTTGGGATGTATGTCGCTCCCGCGGCACGCGGCTCGGGCTGCGCTCACCAGCTACTCGACGCCATCGTCGAGCTGGCAGTCCGTCGTCAGGGAAAGCGCTTGGTACTCGAGGTGGCGGAGTCCAATATCCGTGCCCTTCGTTTCTACCGCTCGTACGGATTCGTGGCGACCGGTCGGCGGCGCAGCTTGGGACGCGACCCCAGAATCATTGAGATCGAGTACGCGTATCCGCTCCCCGGGACGCGACACACCTCACACGAACCCTGATGCGGATCCATCGCAGGCGTGTTGTTTCCGCGCATAAGCGTCACAACGGCCGCTCGAGTCGCTGCGGACGGCTCGTTTCCGAGCACAAGCGTCACAACGGCCGCTCCAGTCGCTGCGGACGGGTCGTTTCCCAGCACAAGCGCCAAGACGCGTGCCCGCCTCTGATGAAAAGCGGACCGTCCTACCGGCAAATCACTCAGCGCGGACGCCGACCGCGCAACCACCGTCAGTAATGGCCCTTATGGTGTCGGTGTGCCTGGACCCCCGACGCGACCACCATCGTCGCCCGAGGCGTTGTTGGATGATCTCGACCCGGAGCAGCGTCAGGTCGCCACCGCTCTCAGCGGGCCAGTCGCAGTCATTGCTGGAGCCGGCACGGGCAAGACCCGGGCGATCACCTACCGCATCGCTTACGGCGTCGCCACCGGCGCATACAACCCGACGTCCGTGCTTGCAGTGACGTTCACGACCCGCGCGGCCGGCGAGCTGCGCGGTCGATTGCAACAGTTGGGTGCGTCTGGCGCCCAGGCGCGAACCTTCCACTCCGCCGCGCTACGGCAGGCTCAGTACTTCTGGCCGCAGGTCTTTGGCGGTGAGTTGCCGCACGTCCTGGACAACCGGATGCCGCTGGTCGCTGAGGCTGCGAGTCGGCTACGGGTCAAGATCGACACGCCCGGGTTGCGTGACCTGGTCGCGGAAATCTCCTGGGCCAAGGTGAGCAATGTCAATGCCGAGGACTATCCCCGGTTGGCCGTGCAGCACAACCGCCGCATCGCCTCCTACGACACCGAGACCGTGTCGCGTGTCTTTGCGGCGTACGAGCAGGCAAAACGCGAACGCAGCCGGATCGATTTCGAAGACATTTTGCTGTGTGCCGCTGCGCTGCTCTCAGAGCATCCAGAGATCGCCAACATGATTCGACGGACCTACCGGCATCTGGTTGTCGATGAGTATCAAGATGTCAGCCCTCTCCAGGAGGCGCTGCTCAATCTGTGGCGCGGCGACCGAGCGGAGTTGTGCGTCGTCGGTGATCCTGCGCAAACCATCCACTCCTTCGCCGGCGCCCAGGCCAGCTACCTCACTGGGTTTGGTAGACGTTTTCCGGAAGCGACGGTGATCCGCCTGGTACGCGATTACCGCTCCACCCCCCAGGTCGTTCGGTGTGCGAACGCGATCATGGCAGCCCCCGCGAGGGAGCCAGCGGCGAGCGGCCTCCAGCCCGTCACTCTCCAGGCACAGCAGCCAGCGGGACCCGAGGTGCAATTCGTCGAAGCGCAGGATGAGTCAGCCGAGGCTGCTGGGATCGGCGACTGGATTCTGCAACACGCCAAGGCCGGTGTGGACTTTCGGGACATGGCGGTGCTGTTCCGCATCAACGCGCAATCGCCTGCCGTCGAGCAGGCGCTGGCCGACCGCAACATCCCCTACCTGGTCCGCGGAGGTGAGCGTTTCTACGAGCGGCCCGAGGTGCGCCAGGCGCTGTTGGCGCTACGGACCAATGCGCGGACGCTGACCGGCGCTGAGCGGGGGAGCGCGGTGGAACAGATGAAAGCGATACTCCACACCTTGGGCTGGAGTCCGCAGCCGCCCGAAGGTGGCGGTGCACTGCGGGAGCGTTGGGAGTCGTTGGCCGCGTTGCTGAGCGTGGCAGAAGATCTGCAAGTCGAGGCGCACGCCGCTGCGGAGCTCAGCGCGACGCCTCCGAATGATCAAGAACCCCTCACGTTGCAAGCCGTCTCCGCTGAGTTGGACCGTCGCGCCGAGGCGCAACATGTACCGGCAGCGCAAGGCGTCACTGTCTCCACGCTGCATTCGGCGAAGGGTCTGGAATGGGACGCGGTGGCGTTGCTCGGCATTCATGAGGGTTCACTTCCCTTCATCCTCGCCGCCTCGCCAGAGCAGATCAGTGAGGAACGACGCCTGCTCTACGTCGGTGTCACGCGCGCCCGGCGACTGCTGCGGATCTCCTGGTCCAGGACCCGGAACGGGAATGGTCAGCCGCGTAGGCCCTCTCACTTCCTCGAGCCGGTGCTACCTGATGCCCTGCAGGCTGCAGCCCAGCCACCGCGGCCTCGGCGGCATAGCCGACAATCGGCGCTCTCGCTGCACTGCCGATCCTGTGGGCGATCACTCAGCGAAGCTGCCGAGCGCAAGATCGGCCGCCACCTGGGTTGCCCGGCGACCTTCGATGCTCAGACGATGGCGATGCTCCGTGAGTGGCGGCGCCAGGAGGCGGCTGATCAGCAGCTTCCCGCGTACTGTGTGTTCACCGACGCCACGCTGATCGCCATCGCCGAGGCGCGACCCCGCAGCATCGGGGAGCTGATCAAGGTGCAGGGTCTCGGTCCGACGAAGGCTGACCGGTACGGCGAGCATCTCCTGGCGATCATTGAAGCCGAAGCCGCCCGGACGAGAGCATCTTCGTGAGAACGGCAATAAAAATGTGTTTGCCTCAATTCGCGATACTCCCCTAGGGTTAACGAGGACCTCATGCTCGGCCCGAGCACAAGGTCGCCCGTCGCCAACATGAACGTGAGGAAGGAGGAGTTTGATGCACAGTTTTTGGACTGGTGCTGTACGCAATGCCCAAATGATCATGCATGAACTCCAGCTGTCCTTGCGTGCGCTCATGCCGGCAGCGCCAGCCGTTGTGCAGATTTCCCTCAATGGCGCGCGACACTCCCATCTCGTCCAGCCGGTCAGGAATCGGATCAACTGGTGCCGTATGGGAGAGGTCTGCCTTGAGGGCAGCGCTGCGGCAGGCGATGTACAAGGCGCACGTGCCGCCGGATTCGGCGGATACGACGTCACCGATACCAAGTTCTCGATCCGTTTGGGGCCACCTTCCTGTAGTCCGCCGGTGTAATCCACACCGCCGCCTCCAGGGCCGTGACTCCCAGACATCCGGGATTCACGGCCTTCGTGTTTCCCGGCCAGATTCGAGGGCCCGTGCTGAACGGGACCTCATGAGAGAAAAGTAGGCCGACATGTACGACGCGGGAGGTGGCCCGATGGTCGTTACCCGGGGCATCGCCGAACTGCCCTGTCGATTAGTGGATCCGGATCTGTTCTTCGCCGAGGCGCCTGGCGATGTCGAGGAGGCAAAGGCGCTGTGTCTGGATTGCCCGGTTCGGGCGGCGTGCCTGACCGGCGCGCTGCAGCGGCGGGAACCCTGGGGCGTCTGGGGCGGAGAGCTGTTCGTTGCCGGCGTCATCGTGCCTCGCAAGCGGCCCAGGGGTCGTCCCCGGAAGTATCCGGTCGCTGAGCCGTTTGCTCCTGCGGCCAAGGACGAGGCAGCAGCATGACTCCGGGACGGGAAGCGCGGACACAAGAAAAATTACGGCGATTCTCCCGTGCGGCGCCGCAGGGTGCCGATAACATCATCGCGGCTTGCATCACTAACACGCGGCACAGCCTCGAGGCTCCCCTTGGGGTCGGCAGTGGAGTCCTGGCCTCCCCAGCCAAGCGCGTGCCCGCGACCCAGCCCCCACGCTGTGCCGCGCGTTGGTGATGCAAGCTGCGAGCGCCGGCAATCGCGCGCCGGCGCGCGGGGGAGGAGCAAGCGGAAGCGTTCTTCCTCTGCGAGCGACTCTCACGCGCCGGATTCATAGCGCGATGCGCGAGCAGCGAAAAGCACAACTGCTATCTGGTGAGCTCGGCCTGTGCGCGGAGCAAATACTCAATCTTCGGCGTAGCCGGGAAGGAACTCTTCCAGCACTTCCCCGAACGCGGCTCGTGCGTTCAATTGGGAGAGGACGGCCAACCCGCCTAGCCAGACCCGATGAATCAGCAGATAACTGGGGGGCAGGTTCAGCTTCATTGCCACCCCGCCTGAAGCATGCGGATCACGCACCCGAATGAACTGTTCGCGCATCCAGTCGCGATTGAACTGAAACTCCGGAACGGCGGCGGGCTCCACGAACGGAGCCAGGTAGTCGAGAAGATCTTCAGCGTCGATATCGGACGCGACGAATCCTTCTTGGCGCAGCCCTTCGGCAACTTGATGAGCGTCGCCCTGTTGGGCAATTCGCAGGATTCGGCCCATGGCAGGGGGAAGACCGTCAGGCAGACGCGCCACGAGCCCGAAGTCGACCACCCCGAGCCGGCCGTCCTTCATGAGCTTGAAGTTGCCTGGATGCGGGTCGGCATGCAGCAGGCCGACCACGCTCGGTCCGGCAAAGAGGAATCGCACGTACTGCAAGGCAGCTGCGTTGCGTCTGTTGTCTGGGAGATCTGCTGCTGAGGAGAGCGGCCCACCCTCGACCCACTCGCTCACCATCACCTTGGGCGTACTTGCCAGCACCGGTGGCACGCAAAATTCCTTACTCTCCGCAAAGCCAGCGGCCGCCTGCTGCTGGGAATCTGCCTCCATGGTGTAGTCGAGCTCCTCAGTGACCCGCGCAGTGAGCTCGTCGACCACTGCGCTGACATCCATCCCGCCAGCCAGGGGCGCGAAGACCTTGGACAACCGCCCGATCTGCCGCAAATCTGAACGCAAGGCCTCGTCAGCTCCGGGGTACTGAACCTTGACCGCGACCGTACGCCCATCAGCCCAGGTGGCTTTGTGGACCTGACCGATGGATGCGGCTGCAGCTGGCAGCGGATCGAATTCGGTGAAGGTTTCCTGCCACCTGGAGCCGAACTCGCGTGCCAATACGGCATGCACGCGTGATGTCGGCATCGGCGGCGCAGCGTCCTGCAGCCGGGCAAGATGGACGCGGTATGGCGCTGCTACATCCTCCGGGAGTACCGACTCAAACAGACTCAGCGCCTGGCCGAACTTCATGGCACCGCCTTTGAGTTCCCCGAGTACCCGGAACAGCTGCTCGGCGGCACGCTGCTGCAACTGCTCGCTCACCTCTTCTGCAGGTGCACCGCCCAGCCGCCTGCCCAGGCCAAGCGTTGCGCGGCCGGCGAAGCCGAGAGGGAGTGAAGCCAATCTCGCGCCGCGGCGGAATGCGGAACGAGCCAGCGAATTGCCATCGACTTCAGCCGGCAGATGCCGCTCTGCCCCATTGGTTGGCGTGGCCGGCTGGTCGCTCATGGTGCCCATTCTGTATTGCTCAGCCAACCGCAGCCGCACCTGGGATGGGCTGCCCACCGCCGCAGCCGTGTCACGAAGGCCGGCCAGCTGAGCTCAAGTGTGGCGCCGGCAGATTCCGGCAGCTCACCTTGGAGAAAGGCCAAGGCTTGCGCTGCCGCAACCGAAGCCGCCCAAGCAAGCAGGGCTGGCGGTGATTCGATGCGTAATCGGGACAGTTGGGTGAGCACAACTGGCCAGTGTGGATCGGCATCGCTGCGAGCCAGGTCTGCGCAACGCAGGCACGATGTCCGGCCGGCCAGCACCAGTGGCCCGACGCTCACCCCATTTCCCCAGGAGCGCACCACGAGATGCGTTTGATCGATTCTCAGCAAATGATCAGTGATCACGCGATCCAGCTCTGGGCGATCACAGGCCACGATGGTGAGATCCACCGGGGCTGCATCTGGCTTTGACCAATGACTCAGGGTAGAGATGGCAGTGCCGGCCTCTCTGAGCGCCGAGCGTAACGCCTCCGCTTGGGATGTCAGCACACCAGCGGACGGGTAGAGGGCTAGGTCCGGCGCCTCGTTGTCGTAGATGTAGAGGGTTCCCAGTCCGCTGGCCACAAGCACGCGAGCGATCTGGCAACCCACCGCCCCCGCACCGATCAGACGCAGCTGCATCGCAGCCAGCGCACCGCGGTACGGCGCCGCGGTACGGTCAGTCAGCAATCCAGCCGCGGCAAGCGCATCGAGCGCCGCTGTGAGCTCGGGCGTGGTGAGTCCTGCGGCTCGAGCGGCACCGTGTACAGCGCGCATAGGTCGTGTGCCGTCGAGCACAGGGAGCAGCGCGCCGAAGCCGGTACCGCGGAAGACCAGCGCGGTGTCGGGATCGATCCCGACCTGGACCTCGTTCGTGGAGCGATGAATGACGGGTGCGTACGGCACCAGCCGCGGATGCGCAGGGGGGTGATGAATCTGGGATCTTGGGGCACTCACGGTGTCAGTCTCAGGGCTTCGGACGAGTGCCAACGCGCTATCCACAGCCTCCGGTCGTGCCGGCAGAGGGGACTATTTAGCGTGGCGCCGGGTAGCAACAGAACATGGTCTGAGCACTGTGGCTGGTGCCGGGGGTTGTCGTCTGGCACCGTGGCTGTCACCCCTTTTCACAGGTACGCCATCTGCCGTGCGACGTGATCAGGGACGGCCGCTGACGGCCGTCCCTGAGTGGTTTGCTCTGGGTTGCTGCGTTAGGCCCTGCCGAGGATCCGGTTGAGGTTCGTGCCACACACCGGGCACTTGGCCTTGGCCATCCGGGTGCCCTTCTCGTTGACGTGTACCTCGCCGGAGGCCTCCCGCTTCGCCTTACATTTCACGCAGTAGAACTCGCCGCTGTACGTCTCCGCCATGACTTC
>JAJTCL010000036.1 GCA_021323255.1 Propionibacteriaceae bacterium
GCTCGTTCCTCCTCCATGCGCCGGCGCGCGATCCGGGTCGGATTGCTCGCTTCGCTCGCTGCGGATCGCGCTCGCGGGGGATTGCGCTGCTGCTCACCACTCAGTGGGCAGCGGCTTGTGCCGCCTGGCATCCGGAATGACCGAGTAGTGCGGTAAGGCCATGGTCATGATGTCGCGGTAGGCGGGCACTGCTGTGGTCGTCCCCGTATCGCCGTTGCGCGGGTTGCTGATCACCACATAAGTCAGGATCTGCGGATCGTCAAGCGGTGCGAAGCCTGCGAAGGAGGTCACATAGCCTCGGTAACAGCGACAGCTGGTATCGGCGCGTTGTGCGGTGCCGGTTTTGCCGCCGGTGCTGTACCTCTCGAGCTTCAGGTTTCGCTGACCGTTTTCGGTGTCGATAACTGCCTGCATCAGCTCGCGCACCTCTGCCGAGCTCTTCTCCGAGATCACCCGCCGCTGCGGCGCTCGGGGCACCGCCACCTCGTTTCCCTCCCCGTCGATGGCCTTCTTGATCAGCGTTGGCGGATTGTAGATTCCGCCATTCACGACGCTGGCAACGGCAGCCGCTTCCTGGATACCCGTGACCGCGATCGCCTGCCCGAACGAGATCTGATCACGCTGACTGTCAGTCATGTCTGGTTTCGGAATGATGCCGGCCGACTCACCAGGCAGTTCGAGGCTGGTGGTCGAGCCCAGGCCAAAGCTCACCAGGTAGTCGTGCAGCCGCTGTTTGTCGAGCTGTCGGGCCAGCAGCGCGGTGCCGATGTTGGATGAATCTGCGATCACTCCACGCATCGTGTACCGCAGCACTCCATGGGAGAAGTGGTCCTTGATGGAACGGCCACCCGAAGCAAGGCGGCCGGGAATGATCACTCGAGTGGATGGGTTCGCCGTGCCTGAGTCGATCAACGCGGCTGCAGTCAAAACCTTCTGCACACTTCCCGGTTCGTACGGAGCCGAGATCGCGCGGTTGCCACGATCCTCAGATCGTGCAGCCTGCGGCCGGGACGAGTCGTAGCTGGGAGCATTGGCAAGCGCGATCACCTGACCGGTCTTCACGTCCAAGACGATGGCGAAGCCGGAATCGGCGCGGGTTTTGGCAACCTGCTCGGCCAGCCGCCGTTCGGCGGCCCATTGCACTTCCGAATCCAAAGTGAGCTGGAAGCTGAGGCCGTTCCGGGCCGGAGTGATTGATCTTTGGCCGAGCGGAATCTTGCTGCCATTCGGCGCGCTCTCATAAGTTTCCTTGCCTTCAACGCCGGCGAGCTGCGCGTTGAGCGTACGCTCCAGCCCGGCCAGGCCGTCGCCGTCAGCCCCGACGAATCCCACCACCGAGGCACCAACCGAGCCATTGGGATATGTGCGGATGGGATCGCTTTCTCGGAAGATGCCACGCAGGTCTCGGCTGGCCAAGTCGGTGGCGAGCGCGCTGTAGGTGAGCGCGGGCACCTTCTTCTTGAGATAGACGAAACGCGTGCCGGTCTTGGTCAACGGTGGCATCAGCTCCGCCTCCGACATGCCGAGGTGCCCAGCGAGCACGCTGGCAAACTCCGCTGCGCGAGGGGCTGTCAGTGTCGGATCGGCTGTCACCGCGACGGCTGGCTGGGTTGAAGCAAGGACCAGGCCGTTGCGATCGGTGAGCTCGCCGCGCGCTGGCAGCAGCGGCAATGTCCGGGTCAGAGCGTCTGCCTTGTAAGAGGAGGAGTCGAAACCCTGCAGTTGCAGCAACCGGCCCGCGCAAAGTGAAAGTGCCATAGCGATGGCGATGAGCAGCACATGCAACCGCCGGGGGGCGGATGCCAGCGGCAGTCGCAGCGGGGGCCTGCGGGGCACCAGCGGGATAGGCGGTGGTTGCCCGACCCGGGGACGAGGATTGAGCGTCGTGCCGTCACGCAGCATCCGCACACCACGTTCGTGCAGCGTCGATGGGTGGTCAGTCTCATTCAGCCGCGGATGGCTGGCTGCGTCCGTGGGGCGCAGTGGGCGCGGTGACATCGGGCGTGCCGGCGGCCGAGGACGATGCTCCTCATCCATCAACCCTGTCCCCTGCTCTCGGCGCTTTTCTTGGTTTCCGTGCCGGAGGCCTCAGTGGCCTTCCGCTTGACCTCCGCCCGTTGCGCAACCTTCCGCTCTGCCTCAGCTGCTGCGGCCTCCTTCCTTGCGGCCCTCGCGGCGGCCTTCGCCTCAGCACGGGCGCGCTTCGCCGCCTGCTCGGCCGCTAGTTGGGCAGGTGTTTTCACGATCAGGGCGGGCACCTCATGACCGCTTACCGGGATGGGCTTGCCCACCACCTTGCCGCTGGGTAACACCAGAAACGCTGGGAAAGGATTGGGGCGCATCCCCAGCTCGGAGGCTCGACGCGCGAGTTCCTGCGGTGCGGCGAGAGCGTCGAGCTGGTTCTCGAGGTCGGCTTGGGAGTAGGCGAGCTCAGTGGCCCGCCTATTGAGCGTCCGGGACTCGAACGCCTGGCTCTGCAACGTCGTGTTGAGCATGAGCAGGCCGGCCATGCCGATCCCGAAAATCCCGATAAATACCAGAAGAAAAGGGAATCGAGCCAAGCGGGCAGCCGGTTGCGCCACCGCCCGAAGCGGCCGACCTGTCTTCTCGACGTCCCCAGTCCTGGCTGCGAGGGGCGCCCACAGCGCGCTCACCCGGCTACCGCCATCTCCGAAATGCGGACCGCAGCACGCAGCCGCGCCGAGGCAGCGCGTGGATTGCGGGCGATCTCAGCCGGACTGGGTCGCACTGCTCCGCGGGTCAAGAGCCGCAGCTCAGGGTGCAGGTCAGCAGGCACAACAGGTAGGTCGCGCGGCGCGCGATCACGAGCGGCAAGCCCGAGGATCTGCTTGACCAACCGGTCCTCGAGCGAGTGGTAGGCCAACACCGCAATTCGGCCATTGAGCGCGAGCGCCGCGATCGCACTCGGCAGCACAGACTCCAGCGATTCGAGCTCGGCGTTCACCTCGATCCGTAGAGCCTGGAACGTTCGCTTCGCCGGGTGGCCGCCGGTCCTGCGAGAAGCTGCCGGCACGGTGTCGTAGAGCAGCTGGACGAGTCGTCCCGAAGTGACGAAGGGCTCGCGCTCCCGCTCGGTGACTATCCGGCGAGCAATCCGGTCGGCATACCGCTCCTCACCATAGCTGCGCAGAATTCGGGACAGCTCAGCTCTGGAATAGGTGTTGAGGACGTCAGCCGCCGTCAGCTCTTGGCGTCCCATCCGCATGTCGAGAGGCGCATCCTGGGCGTAGGCGAAGCCGCGCCCTGGATCGTCGATCTGAAGCGAGGAGACGCCGAGGTCAAGCAGAATCCCTTGCACCTTGGGACGCCCGAGCCGAGCGAGCACCGCCGGCAGCTCGTCGTAAACCGCCTCCACCAGCGTGATCCGGTCGGCAAACTCGGCCAGCCGTTCGCGCGCCAACTCCAGCGCCTGCGGATCTCGATCCAATCCGATCAGCTCGGCTTCGGGGCAGGCGGTCAACAAGGCGTGGGCGTGGCCGCCGAGGCCAAGCGTGCAATCGACGAGGACGCAACGGCCTTCGCCTGTTGGGTCAATGGGCGGGGCTTCGAGTGCCGGAGCGAGCAATGCGACAACCTCCGCCAACATGACGGGTACGTGGTGCTCGGGCAGGCCACTCATCCGACATCTCGACCCTTCTCATCTTTGAGCTGCTCGCAAGAGGGACGCTCGCAGCTCTGCTTCTTGAGCTGCGAGCAAAAGGAGCGACGCTCGTAGCTCTGCTTCTTGGGCTGCTCGCGCATCGCGCGGTGTGTCCCGCCGTCGTCGTCGCTCGCAGAGGAAAGAACGCCTCTGCTCGCTTCTCCTCCGTGCGGCGGCGCGCGATTCCCGACGCTCGCAGCTCGGTAGCTCGTGTAGGGGGGTTTCAACCCGAGATCCGCGGGGAGTCCTACCTGGCACCGGGGAAGTTGTGTCAGGGAGTCGAACCTGCGGGTTGAAGCCTCTCTACACGAGCCGTATTTCGTCCTTCTGTTACCGCGCCTCAGCCTCCTGGGAACACGTTCTGGTTCAGTTCGGCAAATGCCGGCTCCTTCTCAGCGGAGTACTGCTCCCATGCGGCGGCGTTCCAGACCTCTACGCGTTCGATGGCCCCCACCACGACACAGTCCCGATCGAGGCCGGCATACGACCTCAGATGAGGTGGGATCGTGATCCGGCCTTGCTTGTCCGGTACCTCGTCCGAGGCTCCCGAGGCGAGCATCCGCTGGTAATCCCGGACGTCTTGCTGGCTGGAGGGGGCACTCCTCGCGGTTTTGGTCACCTCCACGAACGCACTGATCGGCCAGATGGCCAGGCATCGCTCCTGGAATCGGGTGATCACCAGGCCGTCAGCCAGCTCGTCGCGGTACTTCGCCGGAAGGATCAGACGGCCTTTGTCGTCGAGCTTCGGAGTGTGGGTGCCAAGAAACATGGGCCACCCTCCTCACCCCACTCATTGACCACTGTTCTCCACTTCGCCCCACCATACCCCACTTTCCCCCACATGGCACCACATGTCGGCTCGTACTCTCCGCTTCGGCGTGTTGGCCTTTTTCTAAGAGCGGCGGATAACACGTAGGGTTTGCACATGTCTCTGGGCTATGAGAAGGCAGCCGAGATCGGGCATAGCCCCGAGCGGGCCTACTCTCTTGGCGACGTAGTTCAGGTGATGGGCAACGTCCGGCATGCCATGGAGAGCGTGATCGAAGGAAAGCGGAGCTCCGTCGACCTCGCGTTGGTCGTCCTGCTAGCCGAGGGTCACCTACTTGTCGAGGATGTGCCTGGGGTCGGCAAGACCATGCTCGCGAAGGCCTTGGGCCGCTCAATTGCCTGCTCCGTCCGCCGAGTTCAGTTCACCCCCGACCTGTTGCCATCAGACATCACTGGTGTGTCGGTGTTCAATCAAGAAACCCGTGACTTCGAATTCAAGCCTGGCGGCATCTTCGCCAACATCGTCGTTGGTGACGAGATCAACCGTGCTTCACCTAAGACGCAATCGGCACTCTTGGAATCGATGGAAGAGCGCCAAGTCAGCGTCGACGGAACGACCTATCGCCTGGAGTCGCCCTTCATGGTGGTGGCCACCCAGAACCCTATCGAGATGGAAGGGACCTACCCCCTGCCTGAGGCGCAGCGAGACCGGTTCATGGCGCGGATCCAGATGGGCTATCCAACTCCGAACTCCGAGCTGGACATGCTGGAATCTCATGGCTCCTCCGATCCGCTGGCCGCGCTGCATCCGGTGACCGACGGCTCCACCATCCGAGGGCTGATCGAGGCGGTCAAGAACGTGTACGTCAGCCCAGCTGTCAAGCACTACATCGTCCAGATGGTCAACGCCACGCGGAATTCGCGCGATCTCCGGCTCGGCGCTTCACCTCGCGCCACCTTGCAGCTGCTGCGCGCTAGCCGCGCGTTCGCGGCGATGTCTGGCCGGGATTATGTGACTCCGGACGACGTTGCCGCCCTTGGAGTCTCGGTCCTGGCCCATCGGGTGTTGCCCTCCACCGATGCCCAGCTTGCCCGGCGTACCGTGACCGACGTCATCGCTCAAGCCATCCAATCCGTCCACATTCCTGACCGGAGATAGCACCATGTCGCGTCCGTGGCGGCTGCTCACCCACCGGGGACGGTTCTTCGTACTCATCGGCCTCATCGTCGTGCTGGTGGCGATGGCAGCTGGCCAGCGTGACGTGATGCGCCTGGGTCTGTTACTGGTGGCCCTCCCCGTCATCGCAGCTGTTTTGGTTTCCCGCGCTCGGCTCCGGATGTCGTGTGAGCGCTCCATCGAACCCGCCCAAGTGCCACTGGGCTCACCGATGAAAGGCCAGATCATCCTCGGCCAAGACGGCATACTGCCGGCCGGGATCTTGCTGCTCGAGGATTCGGTGCCGCGCGAGCTGGGCACCCAGCCACGATTCCTGGTGGACAGGGCAGACCAGAGCTGGCGCCGAGTTGTGGAGTATCCATTGCTGGGACGCGTACGAGGCCGCTTCTCCACTGGTCCGCTGACGGTACGAACTGTTGATCCGTTTGGTCTGGTGCAGCTTGATCGGCGGTTCGTCGCCACCAGTGAGGTGATGGTGACTCCCCGGATCGTTCCGTTGCCGACAATTAGGACGATTGGTGGCGGGGGCAGCACCGGCGAGGCTCGACCCCACCGAGTCGGCGTCGTCGGCCAAGACGACGCACTTGTGCGGGAGTACCGACAAGGCGACGACGTACGGCGGATCCATTGGCGCTCGACCGCACGGTGGGGCGAGCTCATGGTGCGCCGCGAGGAGCAAGCCTGGGATCCCAGTGCCAGCATCGTGCTGGATTCACGATCAAGCGCACACGCGGGTCGGGGTATGCAGAACTCGCTGGAGTGGGCCATCTCAGCCGCCGCTTCGATCGGGATTCACTTCTTGGACGACGGTTTCGGCATCGAGATCTACGAGGCCGATGGCCCCATGAACATCACCGGGACTATGGGCCAGCACAGCTCGGCATCCCAAGAACTTGTGATCAGTCGGCTGACCGACCTCAGGCCACGTCAGACCACCACGATCCACCATGCAGTTGAGTCGGCCACAGTTGACCGGCCCGGTCAGCTCGCCATCGCGATCATGGGCCGGATGAACGCCCAGGATGCGAACTCACTGCTCCGCGTACGACGCAATCGGGCCCAGGGCCTGGCGATGCTGTTGGACATCGACACCTTTGCCGATGAGCCATCCACTGAGCAGCAGCGGGTGCAGCATGAGCTGGCAGGGCAAATCCTGCGCGACAACCAGTGGCGGGTGATCGATGTGCCACGCGGCATGGGCGTGGCCGACGCGTGGTCTGCCCTCGAACAGCTCAATACGGCGGCCTGACCATGCGCGCCTCCGACCGCAGCGCCATCGCCGTGACCATCTCAGTGATGCTTGCCTGCCTCACCGTGACCCCACTCACCCAGGATCCCGGCTTTGTCGGCCTCAGCTGGGTGTTGATCACCGCTATCGGCGCGACCAGCCTGGGACTGCGACGCATTCGGTTGACCAACGGCGTGGTGCTCAGCGCCCAAGTCGCGATCTTGCTGTTCTATTCCCTGGCGCTCAGTCTCACCCTCGTCTCACCGACCAGTGATCTCGGCACGCCGTGGTTCGAGCACTACGCCTCCCTCTGGGGGGCGGGCATCGAGCACATGCGCACCCAGGCCTCGCCTATGGAGCCCGATGACGGTGTGAAGCTGATCTTCGTAACGGTGATTGGGATGATCATGATCCTGACCGATCTGTTGGTCTCCGGGGTAGGGCGACCAGCGTGGGCCATCGCACCGCCCGCAACGCTGTTTCTGGTGCCGGCACTCGGTCTGAGCACTGACACGGGAGTGATCAGCTTCTGCTTCATCGCCATCGGCTATCTCGCAATTCTGATCGCGGAGGGCCTGAACACGACGGCGCGATGGACTCGGGGACTCTCCCGCGACTCGGCAGAGGGCTTCGGCACCGCCATGCCGGTGGTCTGGCGTGCCGCCGGCTATCTCGCGGTTCCGGCTATCGTCGGGACCATTGTGCTCGGGTTTGCTCTGCCAACCCTCTCCTTGCCGGGGCTAGGTTTTGGTACTGGGCCCGGTGGCAACGGCCCGCTTCAGCTGACCGATCCCACCTTGGATCTGCGACGCAATCTCCTCCAACCAGAAGATCGCGACGTGATCCAGTATCAGACCACCGCTCCGGACGGGGTCTATCTGCGATTGGCCTCGCTTCCTCAGCTGAATGCCAACGGGTGGAGCAATGTGCAAATCCAACTGGAAAGTGGACAGTCCCTACCCGCCATCCCCGGTCTGAGCAGCGAACCCGGTGAGAGACAGACGACAACGATCCAAGTGTTGGACTTCTCCTCCCAATACCTGCCACTCCCCTACGCGCCACGTACCTATGAGGCGGAGGGAGACTGGCGCTTCGACGCCAATTCCTTGACCGTGGTGAACGCCGGTCGACGGGCTCAGGATCTCCGTCGTCTGACCTACTCCGTCGAGAGCGTGAACATCGAGCCCGACAGCAGCGAACTCAACGATGCCGTTGCTGGCACTCCTGCGGACGCTGCCGTGACCGCAGTCATTCCACCCGATCTGCCGGATTCCTTGGTGCAACTGGCCAATAGAATCACAGCCGATGCCGATACTCCTGCCGCGAAGGCGGCGGCCATCCAGGCTCATCTGCGCAGCAACCAGTTCACCTACAGCACCGAGCCGCTGCCGGGCAGTGGCTACGAGGCGCTGCAGAACTTCCTGCTTCGAGATCGCCAGGGCTATTGCGAGCAATTCGCATCAGCGATGGCGATGATGGCACGCGTGATCGGCATTCCATCGCGGGTATCAGTCGGCTTCCTACCTGGCGAACGGGACGAGGAAGGCTGGAAGGTCTCGATCCGCGACATGCATGCCTGGCCAGAGCTGTACTTCGCGAACCACGGCTGGGTGCGATTCGAGCCAACGCCGGCCAGTGTGACCGGGACCGCGCCGTCTTGGACCGTACAGAACGAAGACTCCGCCGAAAGTGATCCGTCGGCAGATCCGTCCTCGGAGCCGACGGCCGACGAACTGTCACCAGGCACCGCACCATCGGTGGCGCCAAACGAGCAACCGAACGTCCCGGGCCAGGGCGTGAATGCAAGGGGGGGCCGTACCTTGGTCGGTGCCGGGATCGCGCTGGTGTTGTTGGCTATTTTGGCGGCCCCAGCAACTCTTCGCGTGCGCCGACGTAGCGGCCGGCTCAATGGGGAAGGCCCGGCTGAGGAACAAGTCGAGGCCGCCTGGGCCGAAATCAGGGACACCGTGTTGGACTATGGCGGGTCGTGGCCTGAGGGATCACCGCGTGCCATCGGTGACGAGATGGCGCACCGGCTTGACGAGGAGGAGTCCGAGTCGATGAGCCGGGTTGCCACACTGGTGGAACGGTCGCGCTATGCGCGCAGCTTCGACCACGGCGGCTCCATGAATGAGCTACCGGCCATGACGTCGGAGATTCGGCGCGGGGTGGCCGCCCCGGCCGACGTGCGTCGGAGGGTTATGGCGCTGCTGTTCCCGCGTTCGCTCTTCCGACGCACACCCCGGGAGCCGTGACATCGCCGTTGGCGGCGGCGCCGGGCGAGGCAGTGCCCCAGAATTTAGTCAGTGTCGATCTTGAAGGAGACGGCTCACAAACCCTCGTCGCGCCGACGACGCCAGCGCTCTTCCATCTTGTCCATGAACCCCTGCCCGTCATGGGCACGCGATCCTTGCGAGGTCTTCGCGCGATCCCGGCCGTTGCCGGCATCAGCGTTGCCACCGACGTGCTGCCAGGAATAAATGGCGGTCACCGCCGCAGCAACCATGATCACGAAGCCGAGCACGCTGAGGAAAGGAGTGATCGAGATGCCAGCAATGAGGAGCCCGAGCCCTGCAAAGAATCCCACGCCCGCAAGTGCCGCGCGACGCCGATGGACTCGCCGCACACTGGTCCCGCGCAGCGCGTTGACCAGCTTGGGATCTTCGGCCGCGAGCGCAGCTTCCATCTGCTCGAGAAGCCGCTGCTCCTCATCTGAGAGGGCCACGAGCCACCTCCCAAGGGTCTCGTCGTACGCGTGCCGTCATGATACGCCTCTCACACGGAAGGAGGAGATTCGATCCCTTCTGGATCGAAGTCCACTGACGTGTGACCTGTGCAGCACGTCTCGTCCTTGACTGGGCGATGTGGCTCTAGTTTAGGTTGCAGCAGTGGGTATGGAAAACCGACCGGCCACGTACCGGACCGGTCGTCGTTGACTACAACCGGCGAGTCAGCACCGCTCGTTGCACAGCGGCCGGTCCAAATTTCCCAACAGCCGCATCGATGGCAAGATCAGCTTCTCGCCACCCACGCTCTGGATCGGTCAGCTGTGGTTGCCGGTAAACCCGATGTCGATCGATGAGGTGCTCAACCCGAACTCCGACCCGGCGGATCCGTGCTCGCTCGACGCCAAGCCGCTCATACAGCTCCAGTGCCTGCGCGTAGATCTCGACGGTGACGTCGGTCGGTGAAGCAAGTGTGGCGGAGCGGGTCAGTTCGGTGAAGTCGGCGAACCGCACCGAGATGGTGATGGTACGTCCCACCTTGTGTTGTTTCCGCATTCGGTGAGCCGTGCGGTCAGCCATTCGAAGGAGCTCGCGGCGCACCGCATCAGGATCGTCGGTATCTCGCCTGAAAGTCTCTTGCGAGCCGACGCTGTGCTCCGGCTCCTGCGGGGTGACGCGGCGGCGGTCCCGCCCCCACGCCAACTCGCTGAGCATGCCACCCGCATGCGGGCCGAAGATCGGTCGCAAGCTGCCCCTTGGCGTGTGGGCGAGGTCGCCAATGGTGTAGATGCCCACTCGATGCAGCTTCTGTGCGGTCGCATTACCTACTCCCCACATAGCCTCAACCGGTAATGGGTGCAGGAAAGTCGCGACGCGCTCCGGCGATACCTCAATCAGTCCATCTGGCTTCGCTACCCGCGAGGCCACCTTGGCGACGAACTTGGTCGGTCCAATACCGACCGAGCAGGTGATCTGCTGCTCGTCTGACACGACCGCGCGGACATACTCCCCGATCTGCACCGGACTACCGAACATCCGCACGGCGCCGGTCAGATCCAGAAAGGCTTCGTCGATCGACGCCGACTCGACGATGGAGCTAACCGACCGGAAGACAGCCACGATCGCCTTGGACACTGCGCTGTAACTGTCGAAGTCGGGAACCAGGAAGGTCGCGTGGGGTGCCAAGCGCTTCGCCTCGGTCGACGGCATGCCAGAGCGCACGCCACGCGCTCTCGCCTCATACGTCGCGGATAACACCACGCCTCGAGGCGAACCGCCCACGATGACGGCAGTCCCCTGCAGTTCTGGGCGCCGCCGTAGCTCCACCGAAGCGTAGAAGGCATCCATGTCGACGTGCATCACAATCGGGTTTGGAGGCGCGTGGCCGGAGCCACGCCCGCGAAGCGACATTGTTCCTCCTATCGAACATGTGTTCGATACTAGACTAGCCGCCTTGCTGCTGACTTAACCCGACGCCACGTCGATTGGGCGTTCTCGCACTGCGCTGAATCCGATGGCCCGTTCGACCAGATGTAAGAACGCCTTCGCATCTCTCACCAGATCGTCCGCCTCGCGCGCACTGACGATGGAGGTAGCGCCGCCGCGGATGGCGTCACGCTTGCTTTCGGTCGCTGCGAAGAACGCCGCCCACTCGGCAAGTTCCGGGGCGACGTCGGCCAGCAGCTGCCAGGCGTTGCGAGGCCGGCCCGCCACGCGGACCCTCCTGGGTGGCGCCCGATGCGTGAGTACGATCGCCACGACGCGAAGCGCGGCAAGGTGGGCCGCCAGATACCGGTCGCTGGGACGTCGCGCCAGCTCCGCTTCGGCAAGGGAGCTGCGCGCGCGTCGTAGGTCGTCGTTGGACATCAGGGGTCCCTCTGGTCGATTCGGTCGGAAAGCTCGACCCTGTTGCATTGCTCGCTACCGCTCGCGGTGGTTCGATTGCTCGCTACCGCTCGCGGTGGTTCGATTGCTCGCTACCGCTCGCGGTGGATCGCGTCTGGAAGCCGCCTACTTCGTCGTCGCTCGCAGACCATAAGCGTGTCCGCTCCCTCCTCCTCAGCACGGCGGCCCGCGATCCACAGGTTTTGATTGCTCGCTACCGCTCGCGGTGGATCGGGTTTTGATTGCTTCGCTACAGCTCGCGGTGGTTGGCGGCCTCGATGCAGATGGGGGTCGAGATCCATCTGCATCAAGGCAAGCCCGAAGCACGTGCCGCGAACACGCACTGTGTCGGCCAGGCGCTGTGGCTGATCACCCATGAAGCCAACTTTTAGAACGCCTGTTCGAACAAGAACTAAGCTACACCCAGGGACCGACGGTTCGTCAAGCGAATGTACGACGCGGCAGCCACAAACCAGCAACGACTCGTCGAGGGGCTTAGAAGTCTCGGCTCACCGGCACAGGCTCGATGACGTCCTGCAAGCGTCGGGAGCCGCGCTCCGCCGCGCGCAGTCGGCTGGCGCCCGCTGCCTGGACAAGCGAGCGGGCAGACACGTAGTTTCGGCTGCGAGCTACCGACAAAGGCAGCGGCTCCATAGCGCGATCCTCGCGAGCGGAGCGAGCAAGTCGCAATTGCGCGAGCAGGACACAACAGGACAACCGTATGATCCAGCGCATGACCGACACCTCTGAGAAGACTGCGCTGGTCACCGGAGCTTCGTCGGGCATTGGCGAGGCGACCGCTTTGCACCTTGCGGAACTGGGCTACACCGTCTATGCCGGTGCCAGGCGAGTCGATCGGATGTCGGATCTGGCCGATCGCGGTATCCGCACCAGACGGGTCGACGTTACCGACGACGGATCAATGGTGGGGCTGGTTGAGACGATCATCGCCGACACCGGACGCATCGATGTCCTGGTCAACAACGCCGGCTACGGGTTGTACGGCGCCTTGGAGGACGTACCTATGGAGGAAGCCCGGCGTCAGTTCGAGGTGAACCTCTTCGGCCTGGCGCGGCTCATCCAGCTGGCGCTGCCTCAGATGCGAACTCAAGGCGACGGCTACATCGTGAACATCTCCTCAATGGGCGGCAAGATCTGGGAGCCACTCGGTAGCTGGTATCACGCCAGCAAGTTCGCCGTCGAGGGGCTGAGTGACAGCTTGCGGGTCGAGGTGGCCGAGTTCGGCATCAAGGTCGTGATCATCGAGCCGGGCACCATCCGGAGTGAATGGTCTGGTATTGCAGCCGACCAGCTGGAAGCAGCCTCGGCAAACACGCCGTACGCCCGGCAGGCCGGGCTAGTCGGCGCAGGCCTTCGCTCAGCTGAGCGCTTGCCGATAGCAGCCGGGCCAGAGGTGGTCGCCGAGGTCATTGCCCACGCGGTGCAGAGTCCGAAACCTCGTACCCGTTACGCCGCCGGGGGCGGCGCCCGGGGCATCTTGCTGGCCGAGCGGATCCTGCCGGACCGAGCCTTCGACCGGCTCATCCAGTTGGGCTACCGGCTGTTGGGCTACCGGCTGGCGTCGCGCTGAGCGGCCCGTGTGCTGGGGGCTCAGGCGAGATCTTGACCTAGCTGCCCCAGCCCATAGTGAAGACCTCGAACGTAGTCGCCATCGGCACGCCCAGTCGGGTTCCTGCCTGACGCGCTCCGCTCTCCAAGAACTCCTCCGGATCGAAAGACTCCCATCCCAGCCCGTCGATGTAGGCCTTGTGCGCGGCAAGGGAGGCGACCCCGCGTTGGAAGGTCGTTGTGGTCTCCACCCCATGCCGTCCGTCCGGAGATGAGGCAGCCCACACCTCTCTCACCCCATCCCAGCGCTGCAGCCCATCGTCGATCTGGGAGTGAAAC
>JAJTCL010000337.1 GCA_021323255.1 Propionibacteriaceae bacterium
GAAGTGGTCGGTGAAGCGCTTCTCAACGTATGTTGCGAGCGCGGTGTCGCCTTGAGCACGTGCCTGCACGTACACACCCCAGATGGTGAGGTCGGCCTGCAGGCCGGCATTCGCGATGCCGCTCTGCCTCGCCGCCTCGATCCGAGAACTGGATGCCTCGCTGAAGGCGACCGACATCTCCCCACTCCACTTCGACGACTCGAAACCGCACCAGGCCGTCAGCACGGCGGTGATCGATAACACGATGAGGACGATCGTCTCCCGGACGTGAGCGGCAGGTGGCTTCTCCGGCGCTTCCCCGGTGCTGTTCTCCGGCGCTTCCTCTGCGGTGATGCCGCTTCCTTCCACTGGTGGTGGCGTGCAACTGTCCAATGATTGTGCGTGTTTGACCTGTGCCTACACGGGAGAAACGCACATAGAGGAGCGAACGACCCGGAGAGACAAGGAGCGGAGATGATCAACTACGAACTCGACGGCAAGGTTGCCGTCGTCACCGGAGCAGCTTCAGGTATCGGTCTGGCGTGTGGCCACTCGGGTGCAGCTGTATGCCTGTGGGACCTGAATGCTGAGTCGCTGGAGACCGCGGCGGCCGAACTGGAGCAGCACGGGCGTCCCACTCGTACGGCGGTCGTGGACGTGTCCGACTCGGATCGCGTCACCGAGGCGATGGAAGCGGTGGTTGACGATCTTGGTCGGGTCGACGTTGTGGTGGCCAACGCCGGCATTGGCGGGGAGCAGAAGCCGACGGCCGAGTACAGCGATGCCTCCTGGCACAAAGTCATCGAAGTGAACCTCGACGGTGTCTTCTACACCCAACGCGCGGGCATCCAGGCGATGCGACGCAACGGTGGTGGCTCAGTGATCAACATGGCCTCGATCTTGGGACAGGTCGGTTTCGCTATGTCGAGTGCGTACGTCGCGGCCAAGCACGGCGTGCTGGGCATGACCAAGGCCGCCGCCTGGGAGCACGCGGCCGACAACGTGCGGGTCAACGCCGTGGGACCCGGCTTCATCATGACGCCGCTGCTGGAGGCCAACCTCGACCAGCCTGCGATCGATTTTCTGGCCAGCCAGCATGCTCTGCAGCGGATGGGTCGCCCGGAAGAGGTGGGCGAGCTCGTCGCTTGGTTGGCCAGCGACGCCTCCTCGTTCGTGACCGGCGCCTACCTCCCGGTGGATGGAGGGTATTTAGCCCGCTGAAGCACTTCGCTGGCCGCTGTTCGAGCCCGCCTCGCAGTTTCTGCGCACAAGGCCAGAGAAATCGACAAGATCGGGCGAAACTGTGGTCATTTGTGGCCCTGTGCGCAGAAACGATCGCGCGAAGCCCCCGGAGGGCCCAATCCATGATCATCGCGCGCTCATCGCCGACCCCAGTGTTGAGGCGGACTCAGCCCGGCTGCAGCTTTCTCAGTTCGTCCCAGAGGCTGGCGAGGTCGGCTGAGGCTCCGTGCTCGCGGCTAGCCACCAGCTGCTCCCACACCGGTGACTCGAGGAGGATGTCCGGCTCCACGGCGATCGAGCGATCCAGGTACTCCAGCGGCAGCGTCTGCGGATCGGGCTGCAGGAGGTAGTCCTCTTCCTCGACGTAGCCGTCCTTCAGGGCGGTGGAGGCTTGGTCGAAACCGACGACCACCGCGGTGCCGGTGTTGGCGGTGTTGACCAGCAACACGACCAGATCGGGTCGCCTCCGGCGCAGTATCTCGACGACTTTGTACACGTCGCCGGCCCAGGACAGCGTCTTGCGATCGCGAGCCGCCTCCAGTGCATTGCGTGGCAGCACGTCGTCGAACACAATGACGCCGGTGTCGGCCATCCACGGTTCGATGTTGATGAAGTCGCGCAACGCGAACTCCGAAAGGTGCATCCCGTCGATGAAAGCAAGATCAACTGGGACGCCGTCGAAATGAGCCAGCGGAGCATCCCCGGCGAAGAAGTCGTCGCTGGTGGCCTTGACCACCTGAACGTCGCAGTGAATTGGCTTGTCGATGACAAATGAGGGATCCACGGCGATGGAACGAGTGCGTGACAGTGCCAGGCTGGTGCCGGTTCTGATGCCGATCTCCAGATAGGTGCGGGGACGCGTTTTCTCATGGAGTCCTTCGAGGAACTCGTGGCGACTCATTCTCGGCTCCGGATGAGGCGCGAATGGGTCAGGCGGCTGCCAGCGCGACCGTTCAGCGGTCGCCTGAGGCTTGGCAGGGGCAGCCTTTTTGGCCGTGGGCTTCGCGGCCGGCCGTTTCGGTGGCTCGGGCGCAAGCCGCTCGGCAAGGGTGTTGCGAGCTTTCCGTTCCGCCTTGCGGATCGTGTTCGTACGCTCGCGCCCGATGGTCGAGTCAAGCATCGAGCCCACCGTGCTGCGAATCCCCATATGTCTCCTCGAGGGTGGCGGTCTGACGTCACCGTACCAAGGGTGTCCGTACAGTTAGACCACCGAGCGGAGGAGGCCCGATGCTACTGGTGCCCAAGCAATTGCAGCGTGTGGGAATGACCGGGACCGTGCCGTATTACGGTGGCCGACTCTCGCCGGCGCAGGCCTATGGGGCAACCCATCCCACCGCGCCGCCGCCAAACTTTGCCAATCCTGTTACTACGGGCGGGGCGTTCGGACGGGCACCGGTGCCGACGCCTGCTCAGTCGGGGCCGCCCGATGCTGCGGCGCAGAGCCAGCCCGACACCCAGGCGGCTTTGCAGCATCTGTTGGACGCTGGGGTGATCACGCAGCAGGAGTTTCAGCAGCTGCGGGCGCGGACGATCACGTGATCGGGCCAGTGCAAGTGCTGGTCGTGGGCTTCGATCAGCCGACCTTCTCCGGTGAGGTGCTCGCAGAATTGACTCGGCTGCGGGAAGCCGGCCTGGTCCGACTCATCGACGTACTCCTGGTCTCGCGGTCTGAGGACGGCACGCTGGAGACGCTGGAGGCCCCTGAAGCGGCTGCGGTTGATCTTGGTGGGTTGGCTGTCGAGGTGCTCGGCCAACCGGAAGATGCATCAGAAGCAGAGACCTCAGAGATCGACGCCGCTGCAATGTGGTCTCTCGCTGATGCCATACCTATCGGCGGCACGGCGGCTGTGGCACTCATCGAGCATGTCTGGGCCGCTCCCTTGAGCGCCGCGATCCAGCGTGCCGGCGGCACCCTGCTCGAGGAAACCTGGCTGGCCCGGGAGGACCGCGAGCTACTGGAGACCTTGACCGCCCAGCGTCAGAGCTGAGCCAGGCAGGCACTGATCGCCGCTTGACGCACTCCGCATCAGCAACTTGGACTGAGCCGCATCTGTGCAGATGATGCGGAGTCCAAGCAACTGACGCGGAGTTGATCTTTCCGAGAACCTGACTCGACAAAGGGTCCATGCTGGCAGCAGAAGCTGGATCAGTCTGCGCTACGCCTCACGAATTGAGATAGTGTTCCTGTCTTTGGCTCTCTCGCCAAGACGGAGGAGGATCGGATGTCAGTCCCCAGCAACCCAGAGCCGGCTTCGCGCGGTCGAGTCGCAATCGACGCCCCAAGACTCTGGGGCGGCGGCGTGGCGACCGCATTTGTGGCCGCACTGGTAGCCGCGGTTGGCGTCTTGATCTGCCGGGACGTGTTGGATATAAAGCTGGTCGAACCGCCAATGCTTAGCGTGACGAATTCCTTCCCAGTGAACTACGCCCTGACCGCGGCCGTGCTGGCCCTGGCCGCGACTGCCCTCGCGCATCTTCTCTCCCTGGCCACGCCGCGACCGCAGGTGTTCTTCGGTTGGATCGTCGGTCTGGTCACGGTCGCCACGATGGTGTTGCCCTTCGCCATGGAAGGGAGCCTGGAGGGGAAGATCTGTGCGGCTGTGATCAATATGGTCATCGGACTGTGCATCGCCAGCCTGCTTTCCGCGGTACTCTCCCGGACGGTCGTTGACGCCGAACGATCATGGCAGAACCCCTGAGCTGTCGCCGCCGCTTGACGCACTTCGCATCACCAACTTGGACTGTGCCACGTC
>JAJTCL010000338.1 GCA_021323255.1 Propionibacteriaceae bacterium
ACCATGGACTGCGGCGCGCAATACCTGGTGACCCCGACCATGAACCTGCCGGTGGTCGATCTCGCCGTCCGGCGCAAGATTGCAGTCTTCCCCGGCGGCCTGACTCCGACTGAGCTCGCTGCCGGCTGGCGTGCCGGCGCGACCGCGGTCAAGATCTTTCCCGCCGAGACCGTGGGCGCCGGGTACCTCAAGCATCTGCGAGGCCCCTTCCCTGACTTGGAGGCTATACCGTCCGGCGGAGTTGACCTCGACGCTACACGTGAGTGGTTAGCCGCCGGCGCGGCCGCGGTGAGCATTGGTGGACCGCTGCTCGGCGACGCCCTCGAGGGTGGCGAACTGTCCGCGCTGCGCGACCGTTGCCGTGCGGTGCGCGCGGTCGTCGCCGCAACGGCGCCGTCATGAACTCACCACCGAGAGTGCTGACGTTTGGCGAGGCCCTCGTCGGCTACGGCAGCGTCGAAGACGATTTGACCTCAATGTCGCTGTCGGCCTCACGCGCCTCGGGATCCGCACGACCTGGGCGAGTGTGCTCGGCGAGGACGCGCACGGCGACTACCTGGCCGACGCGATTGATCGGTTCGGCATCACCGCGCTGGTACGCCGCGCCGCCGGCCCCACTGCGCTCATGTTCAAAGCCGGGGGGGCGACTGGCGATCCGGAGGTGCTGCAGGTTCGCCACCAGACGGCGTTTGCCCAGCATGCCGACGTACTGCTCACCACCGATGTGCTTGCCTTCAACGGCATCGATCACCTGCACCTGACCGGAATCGTGCTAGGCATCTCACCTGTCGTTCGCGGGGCAGCGCTCACCCTGCTGGAAGCCGCCATCGCGGCAGGAGTGAGCGTGTCGTTCGACCCGAACCTACGTCTGAACTTATGGCCCGATCGTGAAGAGATGCGCGCGGTGATCAACACGGTGGCATCCCGCGCCACTGTGATCATGCCGGGAATTGCAGAAGCCCGGCTGCTGACTGGCCACGATGATCCCGAAGCCATAGCCAAGACATACCTGGATGCCGGCGCGCTCGAGGTGGTTGTCAAGCTGGGCGCCGACGGCGCACGCGCCTGGACCTCCGACGATGAGACTGCTCGGTCCCGCAGCTTTGCAGTTGCTCCCATCGACACAGTCGGGGCCGGCGACGGCTTCGCAGCCGGCTACCTCGCGGCTCTCCTCACCGGCCGCAACCTGCAGGAACGAGTTGATCAAGGTGCTGCGGTTGGCGCGCTGGCGACGACCCGCCGCGGCGACCTGGCTGCCATGCCGGAACGCAAGGAGGTCGACGCCTTGCTCAACTCCACCACAGCGGAGAACTCGATATGAATCAACTACCACCAGCGCCGCCGCTCCGCGACGGTGCGCTCGTCAACCCCGATCAAGACACGCTGACCGCGGATGTCGTGATCATCGGCTCCGGCATGGGGGGCGGCACTCTCGCCTGGGCGCTGAAGGACGCCGGCCTGGACGTGCTGATTGTTGAGCGCGGCCAGTTCCTGCCCAGGGAACCGGAGAACAGCCAGCCCGACCATGTGTTCATCAAGAAGCGCTACGTCACCTCCAAGCCCTGGTACGACGCCAAGACCGGGCAGCCGTTCCAGCCAGGGGTCTACTACTGGGTCGGGGGCAATACCAAGATGTATGGCGCCTGCCTGCCGCGCTTCCGCCGCAGCGACTTCGAGGAAGTGGCCCATCACGACGGGATCTCGCCCGCATGGCCATTCAGCTATGACGACCTGGAGCGGTGCTACGCCCAAGCCGAAGAGCTGTTCGAGGTGCACGGCGCGCTCGGGGAGGATCCGACCGAGCCCGTGCACTCCACGCCGTACCCCTTTCCGCCACTCAGCCATGAACCTGCCATCGAACGGTTCGCCGTACGGCTCCGCCAGCAGGGTCTGCATCCGTTCCACATGCCCAATGGCATGCATCTACCGTCGATGGCCGAGCGACGGGCCGACACGACCGCCGATGGATCTCCCTCAGCGACGGGTAACAAAAGCGATGCCGAGAATCGGGCCGTCCGGCCTGCCTTGGAGTCACCGACCGTAAGGCTGCTCCTTGGGGCATACGTGCAGCGGCTTCACGCCAGCCCCGATGGTCACACGGTCACCGCCGCAGAGGCACAGGTCGGCGAGCGGGCGATTCGAATCGAGGGCAAGACGTTCGTAGTGTCCGGCGGAGCGGTCAACTCGGCAGCCTTGCTGATGCGTTCGGTGAGCCACCAGCATTCGAGTGGACTGGGAAACTCTTCGGGCCTGCTCGGCCGCAATTACATGGTGCACAACAGCACGTTCTTTCTCGCGCTGAACCCGGCCCGCCGCAACGACACCGCTTGGCAGAAGACTCTGGGGATGAATGACTGGTACCAGGCCGGACCGGATACGCCGTACCCGCTGGGCAACCTTCAGATGCTGGGCAAGCTGCGGGCACCGATGATCAAGGCGGCGCGATCTTGGGCTCCAACGTGGTCGCTCAAGATGGTCACTGATCGCAGCCTTGATATCTATCTCACCACCGAGGACTTGCCTCGGCCCGACAACCGGCTCACGGTCGACGGCGACAAGATCATGATCAACTGGACCCCGAACAATGTCACCCCCCACCGCGAGCTGGTGAAGCGGGTCAGCCGCGCGGTCCGCAAGGCCGGCTACCCGATTGTGCTCACCGAACGCATGGGCATCGCGACCAATTCCCACATGTGTGGCACCGCGGTCGCGGGCACCGACCCGGCCAGGAGCGTTCTCGACCCCAACTGCCGAAGCCACGACGTGAAGAACCTCTATCTGGTCGACAGCAGCTTCTTTCCATCCTCGGCCGCGCTCAACCCGGCCTTGACTATCGCGGCGAACGCGCTACGCGTCGCCCCCACCATTGCCGCCAGCAGTCGCTGACGCGGGATCCCTAACCAAGCACTGGAGGAAGCTCGCAGCCATGTCTGATCTGAAATTCGGGCTCATCGGAGCCAGCTACGTCGCCGCCAGCCGCATGGTTCCGGCATTTCAGGCCAACGGCATCTCTCCCAAGGCGCTGTTCGACTCCGAGAAGGAGAGGTTTCGGTACTGGCGAGACACCGACGTGGACATGCTCACCACCGACCTCGAGGAACTGCTCAGCAGCGACATCGACGCTGTCTACATCTCCTCCCGCAACGACCAGCATGCCGCTCACGCGGTCGCCGCCGTGGCCGCCGGAAAACACGTCCTCCTCGAGAAGCCGATGGCCCTGACCCTCGCCGAGGCGCGCACCATCATCGCGGCCGCCGATCAGTCCGGTGTCCAGCTCGCGGTCAACCACCACCTACCGGGAAGCCCGCTCCACGCCACCGCCCGCCAACTGGTTGCTGATGGCCGGATTGGCACCTTGTATTCGGCGCGAATCAACCACGCCGTGCTCTTGCCAGAGCCCTTGCGGAAATGGAGGCTCGCCGACGTTCCGGGCGGAGGCGTCGTCTTGGACATCACCGTTCACGACGCATCGGTTCTCAACCCGCTGTTCAAGACCGAACCTCTCCGCGTCGCGGCACTCGGGGTCTCTCAAGCTTCCTGGAACCCAGCCCGATCCCGAGATTCGGTGATGACGGTCATCGAATACGCCGCGGGCGACCAGGGCGTACCTGGCCTTGCCCAAACGCACGACGCGTTTGCTGTCCCCTACCCGGGCACCAGCATGGAGATCCACGGGGAGACCGGCGCCATTGTCATCGGCGATGCGATGACACAAGACACGCCCGGCACCGTCGAGCTGCACACCGCTACGGGCGTTGAGTCAATCGAGGTGGACACCAGCGATGACCTCTACCACATCATCGTCCGCAGATTCGTCTCCGCCATCCAAGGCGACGGCCGGCCGACCGCCACCGGCGCCGATGGCCTCCGCGCCCTGCAGGTTGCG
>JAJTCL010000339.1 GCA_021323255.1 Propionibacteriaceae bacterium
ACCGACCAATACATCAAGTCGGTTGCGAGTCAGGGCAGCAGCCCTGCTGACCAGATCGCTTCGGCGAAGAGCCTGCTGGACAGTGGCGCCATCACCCAGCAGGAGTTCGAGCAGCTGAAGGCTAAGGCACTGGCCTCCTGAACGTGGACCTTGGTCTGCGAAGTGCGCACCTTGGGCCTGGTTTCGGGAAAAGCGGGCCGTAGGTGCGCACTTCGTCTGACCAGAGCTATCCACAGATTGCTCGCAGAGGCACGGCACACCGAGTCAGCTCGGCCAAAGTGTGCTCATGCCGGGTCGAGACATTCCTGACGAATTCCGTAACCGCCCATTCCCTGTGACCGAGGCCCGGGCCGCCGGGATATCGCGACGGATGCTTCGTGGGACTCGTTTTCGCGTAGTCACCAGAGGGTCTACGCCACGCCACGTTGCCGGAGTCGTACTCGACCTTCGTTCGAGCGACGCTGCTGACCCTCCGATAACAACGATCGTCACGGGCGTGACCGGCCTGCGGCTCTATGGAGTCCTGGTAGGAGCTGAACTACCTCTCCGGTTTGCCACCACTCATCCTCATCAGGTTCGGCGACAAGGCGTCAAGGTGACTCGGGTCAAGCACCTCCCCCCGCAGCGCGGCCACATTGCTGTACCAGAACACTGCTGGATGGTCGCCGCTGGTGAGCTGGACCTGCTCGAACTCGTGACGGGCGGTGATTGGCTGCGGCGAAAGCGGCGGACTACGGTCGCGAAGCTGGAAGCGTACACAAGAGGGAACTCAAGTCGGGGCTGCCGGACCGCGCGGGCCGCGCTGGCTCTCATTCGAGAGCGCGTTGACTCACCGCGCGAGACCTACCTGCGACTGTGTCTGGTACTGGCAGATCTGCCAACACCGGAGTGCAATGTCGTCATCCGCGACGACAACGGTCCGATCGGACGAGTCGATCTTGTCTACCTGGCTTTCAAGATCATTATCGAATACGAAGGTGGACCAGCACCGAACGGATCGCGGCCAGTGGAACCGCGACATCGACCGACACGAGGATTTCGTGCGCGGCCACTGGACATTGATCCGAGCGACCAAACCCGGCCATAAGCGCGCACTCTTTTCAGACCCACAACGCATCATTAGCCAAATGCACGCCGGCTGCCCTGGCCTAGGGTTGACACCGAGGATGATCCAGGTCGGCAGTGGCGCAGGCAGAACTGAATGAGCCGCTGTCGTGGAGGACACGATGGACCGAGTCGAGCCACCAGCCTCTGAGCTAGGAGAACGGGGCCGCGATTGCTACCAACGGCGAGAGTGGGTCGCCGCCTTCGACGCTCTGTCCCGTGCCGACGAGCTCGAGCCACTCGCCGCTGTCGACCTCTGGGTGCTCGCCTGGTCAGCCCACCTCAGCGGACGAGATGCCGACTTCGCTGAAGCGATGAGACGGGCATACCGGGCCAACCTCGACGCCGGCGAGCCACTGTCCGCCGCCCGCTGTGCCGGCTGGCTCGGCGCCATCCTTGACCTGGGCGGCGAGGTTGGACCAGGAGCCGGTTGGCTGAGCCGCGCCCAGCGCCTCGTCGAAGGGATCGACTGTCCTGAACGAGGCTTCCTCCACCTTCGCCACGCATTCGATCACGCCGGCGCGGGTGAGTACGACGCGATGCTGACCGCCGCCGGGGCGGCCTTTGAGGTCGCCGAACGATTCGGTGACGCCGACCTCGCGGCCATGGCTCTGGTGCTCCAGGGGCGAGCGCAGCTCGCTCGCGGAGAGACCAAGGCCGGTCTTGCCCTGCTCGATGAGGCGATGGTCTCGGTCACCACCGATCAGCTGTTGCCAGCTCTGACAGGCCTCGCCTACTGCAATGTGATCGAGGGTTGCCAGGAGGTGTACGACCTGCGCCGATCCCAAGAGTGGACCGCCGCCCTCACCCGGTGGTGCGACGGTCAACCCGACCTCGTTCCGTACGCGGGCCAGTGCCTGGTGCACAGGTCGGAGATCTTGCAGCTGCGCGGCGACTGGACGCGAGCGCTGGAAGAGGCGATTCGGGCCTGCGATCGGCTGGCAGGACGGCCGGCGATCGCGAATGCCTATTACCAGCTGGCCGAGATGCATCGGCTGCGAGCTGAGTTCACCGAGGCCGAGCAGGTCTACCGTCGCGTTGCGGAGCTCGGGAGAGAGCCGCAGCCAGGACTGGCCCTGCTGCGCCTCGCTGAGGGCCGTGTCAATGTGGCCGCCGCCACCATCGCTCGGGTGCTGGACGAAGCCTCGGATCGCTTCAGCCGGTGCCGAGTGTTGCCTGGGTGCGTCGAGATCATGGTGACCGCTGGCGAGGTGAGCGCGGCCCAGATCGCAGCGGATGAGCTGTTTGGGATCGCCGAAACGCTGCAGGCACCCTTCCTCCGAGCTGCCGCCGAGCGCGCGAGGGGCGAGGTAGCTCTCGCCGCCGGTGATTTCCCGGGTGCTTTGATCCCGCTCCGTCGATCAGTGTCGCTCTGGAGGCAGATGGAGGCTCCCTGCGAGGCAGCTCGGGTCCGCGTCCTGGTCGGGCAGGCCTGCCGTGCGCTTGGCGATGCAGATAGTGCGGAGATCGAGTTCGATGCTGCGAACCATGTCTTCCAGCAGATCGGTGCAGCATCTGATCTCGACCCGCTAAGAAAACTGATGAGCTCAGAAGAGCTCAGCTATTCGAGCGGATTGACTGCTCGCGAGGTGCAGGTTCTGAGCCTCGTGGCGACCGGACAGACCAACCGTGAGATCTCCTCGACGTTGATGATCAGCGAGCACACAGTGGCCCGGCACATGCAGAACATCTTCAGCAAACTGGAGGTGTCCTCACGGACCGCAGCGACGGCATTCGCTCTCGAACACAACCTCATCTGACCCGCCCGAGATGGTCAGATCTGACCATTTCCCTGCAACGAAGATGAGGGATTCCAGCGATGCCGGACCGATGTTGGTCTTCCTAGATTGGTCGCATGAGCGAGCAGGTCGAGACCGTTATCGTCGGCGCCGGCCAGGCTGGCCTGGCCGTTGGCTACTACCTTGCCCAACGACACCGGCCGTTCGTGATCTTGGACGGCCAGGAGCGGACTGGCGATTCCTGGCGCAAACGCTGGGATTCACTGCAGCTGTTCACGCCTGCGTACCTCAACGACTTGCCTGGGCTGCGGTTTCCGGGCCCGCGGAGTCATTGCCCGACCAAGGATGAGATGGCCGACTACCTCGGGGCGTACGCCAGCAAATTTGATCTTCCTGTGCGACTGGATACGCGGGTCGATGCGGTCACCAAGAACGCTGACCATTTCATGATCATCGCAAATGATCACCGAATCGAAGCAGACAATGTCGTGCTGGCCACCGGCGGCTATCAGGCCGCGTACTTGCCCGACTTCGCTGATCAGCTCGATCCCGCGATCAGGCAGCTGCACTCGAGTGAGTACCGGACGCCGTCCCAGCTGCGCGCTGGTGACGTCCTGGTAGTGGGCGCAGCAAACTCCGGAGCTGAGATCGCGCTCGAGGCCTCC
>JAJTCL010000340.1 GCA_021323255.1 Propionibacteriaceae bacterium
GCTCGATGACACCGCGGCATCTCGTTGGGGAATCGCGGTCGGCGACCGCGTTGTCGCTGAGCAGATCGTGCCGTGCTGGAAGTGTCGCTACTGCCTGAACGGCGAATACTGGATGTGCGCCCCACACGACATGTTCGGCTTCAAGCGCCGCACCCCGGGCGGCATGGCCGAGTACATGATCTACAACAAAGACGCACTGGTCTACAAGATCTCTTCCGACCTGCCGCCCGCACACGCCGCCTTCACCGAGCCGCTCTCTTGTGCGCTGCACGGCGTGGAGCGGGGCGACATCACGTTCGACGATGTCGTCGTCGTCGCGGGCTGCGGACCCATCGGTCTCGGCATGATCGCTGGTGCGAAGTCCAAGAATCCCAAGATGGTCGTCGCCCTCGACCTGGCCCAGGACAAGCTGGAGATCGCGAAGGAATGTGGTGCCGACGTGATCATCAACATCGGGTTGGAGGACGCAGTGACGGCGGTCAAAGATATGACCGACGGCTATGGGGCCGACGTCTACCTGGAGGGAAGTGGACATCCCTCCGCCGTCGCCCAGGGCCTGAACCTGCTACGCAAGCTCGGCACTTATGTCGAGTACAGCGTCTTCGGCAGCAACGTCAGCGTCGACTGGTCGATCATCAGCGATGACAAGGAGCTCGACGTACGCGGTGCTCATCTGGGTCCCGACTGCTGGCCCGCCGCGATCCGGATGCTGGAGTCCCGTCGGCTGCCGATGGAGAAGATCTGCACACACCAGCTGCCATTGGCCGACTTCCAAAAGGGTCTCGATCTCGTCGCCAGCGGCAAGGAGTCGATCAAGGTCTCGCTCATCCCGTGATCAGATAACGGTGTCAGAGCCGTCACACCGATACATTCCTGGAGGCTCCCATGACGCACATCTACGACGACCCCGCCGAATTCTCAAGCGACGTGATCAAGGGCTTCGAAGCAGCGTATCCCCAATACGTGCAACGTGTCGCCGGTGCTTCTGGCTTCGTGCGGGCCGGCGGGCCGCTGGAGGGCAAGGTCAGCCTGGTCATTGGCGGCGGTTCCGGCCACTATCCGTCCTACAACGGTGTGGTCGGCACAGGCTTCGCCGACGGTGCGGTACTTGGTGGTGTGTTTGCCTCACCATCCGCGGAACAGGTCTATCGAATCGCCAAGGCAGCTGACGGCGGTGCCGGAGTGGTGCTGGGGTTCGGCAACTACGCCGGGGACCGGCTGAACTTCGGTGTCGCGGCTGAGCGGTTGATCAACGAAGGCATCGATACCCGGATCGTGTACGTGACCGACGATGTTGCCTCGTCCAGCCCGGAGGAGCAGCAGAAACGGCGCGGTATCGCGGGTACCTTCACGGTGTACAAGATCGCTGCGGCAGCGGCAGAGAGCGGCGCGAACCTCGATGAGGTCGAGCGCGTGATGCGCGCGGCCAACGCCGCGACGTACTCCTTCGGCGTCGCCTTCCACGGTTGCACGATGCCTGGTTCAGACCAGCCGCTGTTTACCGTCGACGAGGGGCGCATGGACTTCGGGCTTGGTATCCACGGCGAGCCTGGAATCACCTCGGCTTCCTGGATGCCGGCCAAGGATTTGGCTGCGAAGCTCGTCGAGACGGTTCTCGCGGAGCGCCCGGAAGGAGTCAGCGGACGGGCGGCGGTGGTCCTCAATGGGCTAGGAGCCACCAAATACGAGGAACTGTTCGTCTTGTACGGCCACGTCACCCAACTGCTTGCAGCGGAGGGCGTCGTGCAGGTGTCTCCAGAGGTCGGCGAACTGGTCACCAGCCTCGATATGGCGGGCTGTTCGCTGTCGATCACCTGGCTGGACGAGGAGCTGGAAGGCTACTGGTTCGCGCCCGCCGACACGCCGGCCTTCCGGCGCGGCAACCCGGTGGCCAGCGAGCGGTTCACCACCCGACGCTCCGGGGCCGACTACGCCGCAGAGGCCGTCACAGCTGAGGCCAGCGAGGAGTCGATCGCGGCGGCTGAAATCGCCCGTAAGGCTGTCGATGCCATTTACGCCGTTGTGGAAGAGAACAAGGAATACCTGGGCCAAATCGATGCCATCGCCGGCGACGGTGATCATGGAATCGGCATGTCCCGCGGCTCGATGGCGGCCGCCGTGGCTGCCAATGAGACGCACGGTGGGGTTGAAACCGTGCTGAGCGCAGCAGGCCACGCCTTTGGAGACAAGGCCGGTGGCACCAGCGGCATCTTGTGGGGACTGCTGCTGGAGGGCGTCGGCAAGAGCCTCGGCAATACAGAGGTGGTGACGGCAAGGCGGCTGGCTGATGCCATTGAGGAGTCAGCTCGGCACTTGCAGGGGTTCAGCAAAGCCGAACTCGGCGACAAAACCATGCTGGACGCCTTGTTCCCCTTCGTCGACACGCTGGTCGAACGGGCTGATGCCGGAGCTTCGATCTCTGCAGCCTGGCGTTCGGCTGCGGACGCGTGCCGCAGCGCTGCGGAAGCAACTGCATCGTTGGTTCCGAAGATCGGCAGGGCTCGGCCACTGGCAGAACGCAGCGTTGGCACACCGGATCCGGGTGCGATCTCGCTCGCCCTCATTGTGACCGCGGTCGGCAACGTGCTCGGCGATGCCGAGGCTGAGACCTCTGGAGCGACAGAGTCCATGGAGAAGGAAGGACAACCCAGATGAGCGGTCCCATTCGGCTGCTGGTGGGAAGTGACAGCGCGGGCTTCGACTACAAAGACCGCATCTTCGCCGATATGGAAGCCGACGACCGCGTCGAAGTCGTCGATCTTGGAGTGTTCAAGGAGGATCTGGAGGGCTCGTCATACCCGTCGGTGGCAATCACGGCCGGAAGGAAGATCGCGGCCGGCGAAGCGGACCGCGCGATCCTGATCTGCGGCACCGGCATCGGAGTCGCCATTGCCGCGAACAAGGTGCCCGGCATCCGCGCCACGGTGGCCCACGACTCCTTCAGTGTCGAGCGGTCGATTTTGTCCAACGACTGCCAAATTCTCACTCTCGGGCAACGTGTCATCGGCCTCCAGCTCGCTCGCAGGCTTGCCCGAGAATGGCTCAGCTACGTCTTCGACCCGAGCACGCCGTCGGGGGCAAAGGTTGCTGAGATCAGCGATTACGAGGACTCAATTACCGGCTGAGTGCTGAGCCGCCAAACCGCGCGCGGCATGTGCGTGGCGACTCCTTGAAGGAACGCACGTGCACGTCTGTTTCTGTCACTCTGCATCCGCTGCAAAGTGGGTATCGCGTCAGGAGCGAACGTGTACGTGAGTTTCTCCCAACCGCCGCGGGTGATCGAGGCGGTTGGGCGGCGTACGGCACAATCTCAGGGTGATCGAGTATCGAACACCGGCCGAGATCGAGCAGATGAGACCGGCCGGGCGCTTCGTCGCCGAAGTATTGAGCGCGCTCATTGCACGGGTCGATGTCGGCGTGAACCTTCTCGAGCTCGACGAGTTGGCACACCAGATGATCCGGGATCGCGGCGCGGAGTCCTGCTACATCAACTACCACCCGTCGCTGAACGGCTGGGTGTCCGATTCAGCGATCAGCGTGATCGCCGGCGCACCCCGGGAACAAGATCAGCAGCTGATCACTACCGCCGAGGCGGCGCTGGCCGCCGGCATCGAAGCGGCCGTTCCAGGAAACAAGATCGGGGACATCTCCTTCGCGATCGCGCGTGTCGGATCGCAGGCAGGTTACAAGATCAACACCGAGTTCGGCGGGCATGGCGTGGGCCGTACCATGCACGGCGACCCCCAC
>JAJTCL010000341.1 GCA_021323255.1 Propionibacteriaceae bacterium
GTGCGGCGAGATCGCGGAGGCTGCGGTCGTACGTAAGCCGGAGCGTGTCCCAGCTGGCATGTAACCTCGGCGCAGATTCTAGCCACGCGTCCATCTGATTGCGGTGATTGATCATCTGCGGGCGCTTGATCTCCGAAGAGGGCGGGCCGCCAACCTCGGCTGCCTCCGCGCGTGGCGCGACAGACTTGAATGAGACCTGCAGCGTTCGGGACCAGGACTCCGCGGGGCCGAGCCGCAACAAATACTCCGCTGCACCCTGACTCAGCCGCGCACCTTCGGCGTTGACGATGGTGCGGCGTTCGAACTCCTCCCGTTGATAGATCAGCTCGACGTGCTGGCTGTGGACCCGCCGGGAGATGGTGCCCTTCTTGGTCAGTTGCCTGTCCTTGACCTCGAACAGGTCAGCGAAGTCGGCATCAAAGTTCATCGACAGTTCGATGACCATCTCCTCGCGGCCGGAGTTGATCACGGTGAGTTTCTCGTGCAGATCCTCGCCACTGCCCCGCCCAAGGGTGCGTTCTCGGATCACTGACAGAGTGGGATTCTGGTGCACCGTGCTGCCTGGCCCGGCGAGGAAGAAGGTGGCGGATCGATAGCCCGCGGCGCCGTTGGACAACAGGTCCAGGCGCTCGCCGTCGATGGCGAGTTGCCAGCGGGAGAGGTGGCGCATGTCGCGGTAGAACAGCCCGAGCACCTCATCATGGTCTGGGCCGGCGTCACCGATCACGTCACTGACCATGAAGGTGCTGCCTTCGAGGCAATTGATCTGCGGAGCCCTCACGCAGCCCACCATGACACAGGTTTTCGCCACGACAGTCGCCAAGCTCGAACTGCTACTGCGCGCTAATTACCTGCACGATGCGTTAGTCCCAGCCACCGCGAAGTGCAGCAAAGCAACGCGAAGTGCGCCTTCGACCGCGGCACAGAGTGTGATGATCTTGGAGAAGTTATCCACAGATGTGGTGAACCTAGGTTCCTGCGGGGTAGCTCCCCACGGTGAGCTTGGGGCGTGGATGACATCCTGCTGACCAGGACCCTCCGTGATCAAGGCTTCGACGATCGCGAGCTCCGGAGGATGCGACGAGACGGCACTCTGCTGCCGGTGCGGCGTGGCGCGTACGTACGGGAACGGCCAGCCGAACGGACACGCGATGACCAGCATCGCGAACTCGTCTTCGCGACTGCTCTTCAGTTACACGACGCTGCAGTCATTAGCCACGGGTCAGCCGCCGTATTGCACGGGCTGCCCATCTGGCCGACAGCAATTGATCGTGTGCATGTCACACGGAATCGGAACAGCGGCGGCAATCGGCGTGCCGTCGTACATGTGCATGCGGCGCCACTCACTGAAAGGGACATGACGACGATTGACGGCGTGAGCGTCACCTCGCTGGCACGCACAGTGCTCGACCTTTGCCGCACTGTGCCCATCGAGCAGGCCGTGGCCGCCGGCGATCGAGCCTTGGCGCTCGGGCTCGTACGCGCCGTGCTGGAGGAGCACCTTGCCCACATGGCGCGGTGGCCGGGAACCAGGCAGGCGAGACGCGCTGTGGCCCTGCTTGACCCACTAAGCGAGAGCGCGGGTGAATCGGTCAGTCGGGTTCGCCTGCATGAGGAGGGACTGCCCACGCCGGAGCTGCAGCAGAGTATCTATGACGACCACGGCCAGTTCGTCGCTCGTGTTGACTTCTGTTGGCAGGAACACCGGACCATCGGGGAGTTCGACGGCAAAATCAAGTACGGACGGATGCTGAAGTCCGGACAGTCCGTCGAGGACGTGCTGTTTGCGGAGAAGCGCCGAGAGGATGCTCTTCGTGATCTTGGTTGCCAGATCGTCCGCTGGTTATGGGCGGACCTATATCGCCGCGGCGTCATTCGCGACCGCGTGTTACGCACCTTCGCCCGCTCGGTCTGACCACTTTGCGGCCACCCCTCCGACCACTCCGCGTTAGTTGCGAGCACGTCGCGTTAGTTTGAACTACCGCGAACTGCGCCTAACTGCCGCGAAGTGGCGCCAACCGGGCGGGGAAGCCAGACGTAGGGTGGTGGATCGTGACGCGTCTTGGGTGGCTGCTGTTCGCCACCCTCAGTGTGTGCTGGGGCATCCCCTACCTGTTCATCCGGATCGCTGTAGCCGATCTTGATCCGCTGATTGTCGCGTTCGGCCGGACCTCTCTTGGTGCTCTGCTGCTGCTTCCGATAGCCATCCGGGCAGGCGCGCTCAAGCCGTTGCTGCCGTACTGGAAGATCCTGCTGATCTACACCGCGATCGAGATCATCGGACCGTGGTGGCTGCTCGGACATGCCGAGACTCGCCTCAACAGTTCGACCACCGGGTTGGTCATCGCCGTCGTTCCCATCGTGGCGGCGATGATCCTGACCGTTATGGGACATGACCGCCTAGGCGCCCGGCGGATATCCGGCTTGGTGCTCGGGCTGGTTGGCGTCGCATTCCTGGTCGGCGTGGACGTGGAGGTCAGTGACTTCATATCGATTGGTCAGCTGCTGCTGGTAGTGATCGGCTATGCGATTGGTCCGATCATCATCAGCCGCAAGCTTGCGCACCTGCCATCGGTTGGGGTAGTTACCGCATCCTTGCTGATCTCAGCGGCGGCCTATGCGCCGTTCACCCCGCTCGTCTGGCCCGACCGCTGGACCGCACCGGCCGTTGGATCAGTAGTGGTGCTTGCCGTGGTCTGTACGGCCGTAGCGTTCATGGTGATGTTCGCTCTCGTAGCTGAGGCAGGACCTGCGCGAATGACCTTGATCACCTACGTCAACCCGGCTGTGGCCATCCTTCTCGGGGCGATCGTCCTGGATGAGCCCCTCACCATCGGCCTGGCAATCGGCTTCCCCTTGGTGATCATCGGTTCCGTACTGGGGACCTGGCGGAGCACCCCACCGCCAGCCGAGGCGGCCGGTGCCAGTGCCGACACGAGCTCGATTGTCGACAAGGAGGCAAGGACATGAGCGCGCGGGGTCACTCCTCAAAACCCTGGCAGAGGATGTTTGTCACGATCGCGACGACGGTTGTCGGCAGCTTCATGCTGATCTTCGGATTGTGGTCGCTGCTGTTGCCACGCTCCTTCGGCGCGTTCATCGACTTTCCGCCGTACAACGAGCATCTGCTCCATGACCTCGGCGCCTTCCAAATCGGCATCGGCGTCAGCCTCCTGGTCTCGCTGATGTGGTCGGACAGCATGGGTGTCGCTCTCGTTGCATTCATCGTTGCCGGGACGCTTCACTCGATAAATCACGCGCTCGACCGGCATCTGGGCGGCCACTCCTTCGATCAGTGGGGCCTCGTAGGTCTAGTCGTGTTGGCGGGAGCCGCGCTGATCATCCACTTACGCGCTGGGGACAGCGTCAGCTCGCCAGGTCGTTAGGAGTCCTATAGAGTTAGGCCATGTCGGCTGACGATCCTCTGCCGGCCGATGAGCCGCTCGACAGGCGGGTGACGACCGGCCTGGCCAAGATCGGAATCGC
>JAJTCL010000342.1 GCA_021323255.1 Propionibacteriaceae bacterium
GGTTGAGCACATCCAGAACCTCGAGATCACCGTGACCGGCATCTTCCGCTACACCGACACCTGGCCGGCAGGCATACACATGGTGGCCAGCGGCTTGGTCGAACTCGACTCTCTGGTCACCGGCCGATTTGGTCTTGAGCGAGCCGACGAGGCGCTGGAGAGCGATCAGGATCCGTCGAGTCTGAAGTCCGTGGTCTACCCCAACGGGTACGACGGAGACGGGAACTCGTAACCTCACCACCGTGACGCAGCCCGGGCTGGCGCGACGGCTCGGCACCTTCGACGCCGTGATCATCGGGCTGGGCTCGATGCTCGGCGCCGGAGTGTTCGCGGCCTTCTCACCCGCCGCTCGTGTGGGCGGGGCGGGGTTGTTGATCGGACTTGGCCTAGCGGCATTGGTGGCGTACTGCAATGCCACCGCGTCGGCCCAGCTTGCCGCCGAATACCCGACCTCGGGCGGAACCTACATCTACGGTCGGGAGCGGCTGGGATCATGGTGGGGCTTCCTCGCGGGCTGGGGATTCGTCATCGGGAAGATCGCCAGTTGTGCCGTGATGGCACTGACCTTCGCCGCCTACGTCGCGCCAGGAGCATGGCAGCGGCCAGTTGCGATCGCGGCAGTGATCATCTTGGCGATGGTCAACTACCACGGTGTCACCCGGACCGCAGGGCTGACCAAGATCATTGTGGGATTTCCTGGCCGGTGGTTGGTACGGCATTCTGCAATCGGCTGGTCTGTTGTTCTTCGCCTTTGCCGGCTACGCCCGGATCGCGACTTTGGGTGAAGAGGTCCGCGACCCGGAGCGCACTATTCCTCGGGCGATCTTGACCGCGCTCACCATCACGGTGTTGATCTACCTGGCGGTTGCCGTCTCGATTCTGGTTGTCCTCGGACCGAACGGAGTCGCAGCGAGCCCGGCACCGCTGGCCGCTGCGGTGGATGCGGCGGGTTGGGTGTGGGCCAACCTGCCGGTCCGGCTTGGTGCGGCTGCTGCTGCGCTCGGTGCCCTGCTCGCATTGATCGCCGGAGTCGGCAGAACCACGCTGGCAATGGCCCGCAACGATGATCTTCCGGCCTGGTTGGCCGCCGTCCATGAACGTCATCGGGTACCACATCATGCGGAAATCACTGTGGCTGGGCTGACATGTGTGCTGATCTTGCTGACGGACTTGCGAGGGGCGATCGGCTTCTCCTCCTTCGGGGTCCTGCTGTACTACTTGATCGCCAATGTGGCTGCGTACACACAATCATCCGACCGGCGCCGATTCCCACGCATCCTGCAGCTCATCGGGGTTGCCGGCTGCGGGACTCTAATGCTGACGTTGCCGTTGAGCGCAGTGCTCGGTGGCACTTTGGTGTTCGCCGTCGGGATCATCTATCGAGCCATCCGGGTGCATATTCGACGATCACAACCGAGCTAGTCCACGAACGGAGCGACAGGTGCATACCGACGACACGGAGCTGCCTAGGAGCTCGACCGGACCCCACCGAGCGGGCCAACTCTCCGATCTACTCGTCATCGACCTCTCACGCGCTGTCGCCGGCCCGCACGCTGCGATGATGCTCGGCGACCTCGGAGCGAGAGTCATCAAGGTCGAACAGCCCGGCCACGGTGATGAGGCTCGGGATTGGGGTCCGCCTTTCGTGGAGGGCTCAGACGGCCAGCCAGTGTCCACGTACTTCCTGGCCGCGAACCGCAACAAAGAGTCCATCACGCTCGATCTCAAGGACGCCGACGACATGACGCACCTCCGGCACCTGTTGGCGGTGGCGGATGTGCTCATCGAGAACTTCAGACCTGCCACGCTAGCCAGGCTCGGTCTCACAGAGCCCGCGTTGCTCGCCCTGAACCCGCGACTGGTAGTGCTGGCGATCAGCGGCTTCGGACACGACGGTCCGGAAGGCAGCCGCCCGGGCTACGACCAGATCGCCCAGGGCGAATCAGGTCTGATGTCGGTGACCGGATCCAATCCGGACGATCCGCAACGGGTAGGAGTACCTATTGCTGACATCCTGGCCGGCAGCTACGGGGCGTACGGTGTGCTGGCAGCGCTGCACGAGCGAACCCGGACCGGGCGCGGCCAGATCGTGCGGACATCACTTCTCGCTGCCGTCGTTGCCTCGCACGGCTACCAGGGCACCGCCTGGACCGTTGCGGGCGTACCAGGCCAGGCTCAGGGCAACCACCATCCCTCGATCGCCCCGTACGGGCTGTTCCGGTGCGGAGAGGGCGCCGTCCAGATCGCCTGCGGGAACGACTCCCAGTGGCGCAAGCTCAGCACCGAGTTCGGGTTGGACGTCGACGCGGACCTGGCGACCAACCGCCAGCGCGTCGAACGGCGCACCGAGGTCATCCGGATTCTCGAAGATGCGTTCTCCTCACTTGCTGTGGCTGAGGTCCTTGCCCGGCTGGAAGCTGTTGGTGTCCCAGCCGGGCGGGTGCGGACCATCGATGAGGTTTACGCCTGGGACCAGACCAGGTCTCAAGGACTCCTCGTCGACGTCCAGCACGACTCACTCGGGTTGATCCAGCTGCCCGGCCCACCGCTCCGCTTCTTCCACGTCAGCAGCGACGCGGAAGTCGAAACCACCGTTCAGCACCACCAACCGCCGCCGCTGTTGGGCGCGAGCAACACGAGTCTTGACGCCTGGCTCGGCATCGAGACACCGCCGCAGTGAATGCAGTTGAGCGGCGCAGTCCCACTCCTTTCCAGGCCGGCACCTACGCGCCGTGGTCAGGATTCCCCGAGACGGAAGCGGCGCGGCGCGCGACAGCTATTACCCTCAGCCCGTGCGCATCGCCGTAACCGGTTCCATAGCCATGGATCACCTGATGAGGTTCTCTGGCCAGTTCAAGGAATCACTGGTCACTGAGCAGTTGGATCGGGTATCGCTGTCCTTCCTGGTCGAGGATCTGCAGATCCGACGCGGTGGGATCGCACCCAATATCTGCTTCGGACTGGCGGCGCTCGGACTGGATCCCCTTCTCGTGGGGTCAGTCGGGGAGGACTTTGGCGACTATCGCGCATGGCTGGAGCGCCACGGGGTGCAAACCTGGCCGGTCCGGGTCTCAGAGACCCAGCACACCGCTCGGTTCATCTGCACGACCGACTCAGTCAATGCCCAGATCGGCTCCTTCTACGCCGGTGCAATGGCGGAGGCGCGCCAGATCGAGCTGCAACCCATTGCGGAACGGGCGGGGAGCCTCGATCTAGTCGTCATCTCGCCGAACGATCCGGAGGCAATGCTGCGGCATACCGACGAGTGCCGCGTCCGGGGATTCGACTTCGTCGCCGATCCCTCCCAGCAAATGGCCTGGATGGACGGCGCGCAGATCAAACAGCTGATCGACGGCGCGACGTACCTGTTCACCAACGACTACGAGGACTGCCTCATCACGCAGAAGACAGGCTGGTCGCATGAGGACATCGTGGAGCGGGTCGCTGTCCGTGTGATCACCCGAGGCACCAACGGGTCCAGTGTCGAGATCGCGGGTCAGCCTCGACAAGACATACCTATTGCGCGTGAAGTCTCCCGAGTCGACCCGACCGGGGTTGGCGACGCGTACCGCGCAGGATTTCTTGCTGGGATCGCCTGGGAGCTGTCGCTGGAGCGCTGCGCGCAACTTGGCTCGCTGGTTGCGAGCTATGCGATCGAAGTGGTCGGAACCCAGGAATACCGGTTCGGCGACACATTCCTGACTCGCTTCCAGGCGGCATACGGTACCGCGGCCGCCGACGAAATCGCGCCGCACCTGAGTCATCGCCGGCTGTGAGCGTGGGGCTTCCGGGTAATAGGGTCGGCTCGTGCCGAACAGCCTCCTGCTCGTCCACGTGGATATCGCGGTCCTGCCCGAACAGCTTGATGCTTTTGTTACCGCGACTGAGAAGAACGCCGTCGCCAGTCGCGACGAGCCGGGCATCGTACGATTCGACGTCCTGAGCGATCGCGCCGATCCCACCCACGTTGTCCTCGTCGAGATCTACCGTGACGACGCGGCCGCCGCAGCGCACAAGGACACCGCGCATTATCAGCGGTGGCGCGACACGGTGGCGCC
>JAJTCL010000037.1 GCA_021323255.1 Propionibacteriaceae bacterium
AAATCGGCGGATGCCGTTCCGTTCTGCATGAGCTCCTCGGCCAGTGCTTCCAGCCGGACCACCTGGTGGGCCGTGCCTCCCGTCATCGCCGCAAGGTCCGCTGGCGAGCACAACCTTTCGTCAGGGATGCCCGTGTCGATCAAGAAGGTTTCAATGCGGGAATCTGCTACCAGCAGCCGGCTCGCCTCCGGTCCCAGCTCCTGCCGGCGCACCAGATATTCCTCCGCCGACGCATGCGGCTCCATGCCGAGGACGGGTGTACACCATTTCCGGATGGCGAGGCCCAGCATGGAATCGAAGAAGGTCGTCCCCAGCCGAGATCGGCCAGGAGCTTCGTTCATCAAGCCCTCGAAGGACGCTCGATCAAGATCATCGAGTATGAGGCCGTGACAGTGATGATCGACCAATGGTCCAAGGTCGGTTTGCTCAACTCGCAGCATCGAGGTAGCTCTCCAATTCCGCCTGGGCAGTCGTTGATCTTGATATCATCCACGACTCGCAGCAGCCGGGTCGCAGGGACTGCAGGACGGGAGGCCCCTGAGATAGAGCCGAAGGGCCCTACGTGCGAAGGCTGTGGAGCCGGGAGGCTAGCAATTACGCCGCCATTCGAGTACCTCAATGTGATGAGGGTATGCCTGCGCTAATCGAGGCGCTCGTGCGGCACGTGGCATCGACAGGGACGTCGACGGAGATGGAGATCCGCCCTACCACAAGAACGGAGTACCTACGTGGTTGCGAATGAAATAGTACGCACCGAGGTGGCGGCCAGCCCGTTGTCTGACGACGAGCTTCATCGATTGGACAAATGGTGGCGGGCGGCCAACTACCTTTCCGTCGGACAGATCTACTTGATGGACAATCCGCTGCTGCGCGAAGATCTCGAGCCGGAGCACGTCAAGCCGCGCCTGCTTGGCCACTGGGGCACGACACCAGGTTTGAACTTCCTCTACGCACACCTCAATCGAGCGATCATGCAACGCGACCTCGACATGATCTACATCATCGGGCCGGGTCACGGCGGACCATCTCTGGTGGCTGCTGCGTGGCTCGAGGGCACGTACTCAGAGGTCTATCCCAATGTCACGCGCGACGCGGTTGGGATGAAGCGGCTGTTCACACAGTTCTCATTCCCCGGTGGCATCCCAAGTCACGTGGCTCCGGAAACCCCGGGTTCGATCCATGAGGGCGGAGAACTCGGATACGCCCTTTCGCACGCGTACGGCGCGGCGTTCGACAATCCGGATCTCATCATTGCGTGCATCGTCGGTGACGGGGAAGCCGAAACCGGACCGCTCGCCACGTCGTGGCACTCCAACAAGTTCCTGAACCCCGTCGGCGATGGCGCGGTGCTGCCGATCTTGCATCTCAATGGCTACAAGATTGCGAACCCGACACTACTGGACCGCATTCCGATCGACGAGCTGATGGCTTTGATGCGGGGGTACGGCCATGAACCGTTCCTCGTTGAGGGCGACGATCCCGTAACCATGCACCAACAGTTTGCCGCCACGCTTGATGTCTGCCTCGACCGCATCTCCGAAATACAACGTGATCATCGAGAGGGCCGCGCCACCGGACGCCCAACGTGGCCAATGATCATTCTGCGCTCGCCCAAGGGATGGACCGGCCCTGAGAAGATCGACAGCAAACTCGTCGAGGGCTTTTGGCGTAGCCATCAGGTGCCGTTCTCCGACACTCGGCAGAACCGGTCCCACCTCAACGAGCTGCAGAAGTGGTTACAGTCCTATGGGCCGGAAGAGCTCTTTGACTCCGAGGGCCGTCCGGTGCCCGAGATTGCGAATCTCCATCCCGTCGGCGAACGCCGGATGAGCGCGAACCCGCATGCCAACGGTGGAGGTTTACGACGGCCGTTAAGAATGCCCGACTTCCGCGACTATGAAGTCAAGATCGACAGGCCCGGGCACACCGTCGCCGAGGCGACCCGCGTCATGGGAACGTTCCTCCGTGACGTCATCAAGCTCAATGAGGAGTCCCGGAACTTCCGGCTCTTCTCCCCTGATGAGAACAACTCCAACCGGTGGCAAGACGTTCTGGAAGTAACCAATCGTGCCTGGCTGGCTGAGATCTACGATTATGACGATCACCTTGCTGCAGATGGTCGCGTCATGGAGATCTTGTCCGAGCACACCATCCAGGGCTGGCTTGAGGGATACCTGCTTACTGGTAGGCACGGATTCCTGTCCACGTACGAAGCCTTCATTCACCTCGTCGACTCGATGTTCAACCAGCACGCCAAGTGGCTGAAGGTCACCGACGACATTGAGTGGCGGCGCCCGATCTCCTCACTCAACTACCTGCTGTACAGCCATGTCTGGCGCAAGATCACAACGGGTTCTCGCATCAGGATCCCGGTTTTATTGATCATGTGATGAACAAGAAGGCGGAGATCGTACGGGTCTATCTGCCGCCGGACGCCAATACGCTGTTGTCAACCACTGATCATTGCCTGCGCTCGACTCAGTACGTGAACGTGGTGGTCGCCGGCAAACAGCCCGCTCCGCAGTACCTGACCATGGATGAAGCGATCAAGCACTGCACCAAGGGCATCGGCATTTGGGACTGGGCGAGCAGCGATCAAGATCGTTCGACCGATCTGGTGATGGCAGCGGCGGGCGATGTGCCGACAATGGAAGCACTCGCCGCCACGGAGATTCTTCACCAGCGCTTCCCTGACCTCGGAATCCGCTTTATCAACGTCGTGGACATTATGCGGTTGCAGGATGACCGGGAGCATCCGCATGGCCTCTCAGACCAGCAGTTCGTCTCTTTGTTTACCCCGCAGGCGCCGATCGTTTTTGCCTACCACGGTTACCCCTGGTTGATCCACAGATTGACCTACCACCGGAGTAACCACGACAACATTCATGTGCGTGGCTACAAGGAAGAGGGCACCACGACAACGCCCTTTGACATGTGCGTTCTCAACGAGATTGATCGCTACTCGCTGGCGATCGACGCTATTGACCGCGTGCCGCAGCTGATGTCGAGCGCAGCTCACGTGCGGCAAGCCTTGGTGGACAAGATCATTGAACACAACCACTACATCCGCCGATACGGAGAGGACATGCCAGAAGTCGCCGGCTGGGTATGGCAGATGTCTGCAGACGAGGAGCCTTCTGTGGCGCCGGGGCCTGCGGGAGTCCTGTCAACAGCCGGCGACAACGTGTAAGCACGTCAGCGGCTACGACCACGACGCAATCGATCATCATCAGGTCACTGGCGCTTGCACGTGGCTGTCGCCTTATTCTGTGGTCCCGTGGATATCGCCCAGCGGGAGGCCCGCGCCGCGCAGGCCGAGCAATTCGTACGGACAACCCTTGCTGAGCGCGGGATCAGTGTGGTGGCGACGACATTCGTGGACAATTCCGGCATTACGCGCGTGAAGAGCGTTCCCATGAGGAGGCTGCCGCACTTGGCCGCGTGGGGCGTGGGCGCCTCGACCAGCTTCGACTATTTCCGCTTCGACGACTGGCTGGCCGCCCCGCCCGGCGGCACTGCACCGGTCGGTGATCTTCGCGTCATCCCTGATCTGGGGCGATTAGTCCCTCTGGCGGCGCAACCGGGTTGGGCCTGGACGCCCGGCGATCGGTACCGGCAAGACGGCGAACCGCATGATTGCTGCAACCGGCTGCTGCTGCAACGGCTTGTCGATCATGCGGCCGCACAGAGCTTGGAGATCAAGGCCGCCTTCGAGCTCGAGTGGGTGGTTTCGGCGGGCGACGGCGACGACTTCGCCTCCGCGGCGCCCGGTCCCGCGTACGGGATGTCCCGGCTGGTGGACGTGTCTGAGTACGCCCGCGACCTCATCGAGGCACTGAGCGCAGAAGCGATCAAGGTCGAGCAGTTCCATCCCGAGTACGCCGCAGGGCAGCTCGAGCTATCTGTTGCGGCTGAGTCACCTGTGGACGCCGCCGACACCTCAGTGCTGGTCCGTAACACCATCCGAGCTGTGGGGCGGCGGTATGACTACCGGACCTCCTTCTCTCCTAAAGTGGAGGCCGACGACGTCGGCAACGGCGGTCACGTACATCTCAGCGTGTGGCGCGACGGGGAGAACCTGATGGCGGGCGGGAAGGGCCGCTACGGGCTAGCCCCTGTCGGGGAGGCCTTCAGCGCTGGCATCTTGAACCGGCTGCCTGCCCTCTTGGCCCTCGGTGCGCCCTCGGTTGCGTCGTATCTGCGGTTGGTGCCATCACATTGGGCCGGGGTGTACGCCTGCTGGGGCCTGGAGAATCGGGAGGCCGCCCTGCGCATGATCAACGGATCGGCGGGCAGCAGTGACTGGGCGGCCAATCTCGAGGTGAAGTGCGTGGACTTGACCGCCAACCCCTACCTGCTGCTGGCCGGCCTTCTGGCTGCCGGCTTGGATGGAGTCGCTGCTGGCAAGCGCCTGCCAGAGCCCGTCGACGTCGATCCGGCGGCGTTGGCGCCGGACGAGCTGGAGCGACGCGGCATTCGGCGGTTGCCGACCACCCTGCGGGAGTCCACCGATGCGCTCGCCGCCGACCCGGTGCTGCGCAATGCGCTGGGGTCGGCGCTTCTCGACTCGGTGCTCACCGTCCGCGAGTCGGAGATCGGGCTATTCGCCGAGGCCTCGGCGGAGGAGGTTGTGCGCGCTTTTCGGTGGACGCACTGAGCGCCGAGCAGGCGTTGATCTTGAACCTGCTCCCGGTCTGGTGACGCTACTGCCTCCGACCTTGAACAGGTCATCAGTCGGTACGAGGAAGCTGCTGAGCGCACCTGCCAGCGCGATTAAGCCGGCGCCCGCAAACCCGATCCGATAGCCCGCCGTGACGGCAGAACCGGTGGCCATCGAGGTAAGGGGTGTCAGGAGGGCGACGCCGATCGCTGTGCCGACCTGGGCGGCGGAGTTGAGTACGCCGGCCGCTACTCCGCGGTAGGCGGGATCCGCGGCATCGGTTCCGGTCTGGGTCGAGGCGACCGATGCAGTGCCTATGCCTGTGCCGATGAATGCGAACGCCGCCAGCAGCTGAACCACGGGCAGACCTTGGGGTGGCAGCGCGACGAGGAAGGTGATTCCAGCGGCAATCGTGGCGAAACCAGCGAGGAGGCTACGTCTAGCGCCGACCCGCCCGAGCAGCGGCGGGGTCAACAAGGCTCCGGCAATGGCGGCCAAGTTGACGGTGGGGAAAAGTAATGATGCCTGTCCGGCCGGAATGCCCAATACACCTTGGACGTACATCACGGCCAGGTACATCGCCGAGGAGGTGGAACCGGTGATCGCCAGGGCGGTCAGGTTCGCGCCGGCCACGGGCAGGGACCTCAGCAACCTCAGCGGCAGCAGAGGATCGGCGGTCCGCCCCTCGTGACGAATAAAGATCACGAACGCGACGGTCGCCAGCAGCAGCGGCAGCCAGCTCGAAAGGCGGGCCAAGCCTCGGTCGCCAGCACTGGTCAGGCCATAGACCAGCAGAGCTAGGCCTGCCGTGGCGGTCAAGGCACCGCCGAGATCGAGGCGGCGCCGCCCTGTCGACTTCTTATCGGCGGGCAGCACCAGCAGCGCAATCGCCAGGACGACCAGCCCGATCGCGACATTCACTGCAAAGACCCCGCGCCATCCGGCGTACTGAGTGATCAGCCCGCCGATCACCCAGCCACTGGCACCGCCAGCTGCCGCAACCGCGGTCCACCAACCCACGGCGCGCCGACGCGCTTCGCCAGGCTCGCTCAGTGTGGTGAGTAGGGCCAGCGCAGCAGGCGATAGCAGTGCTGCTCCGGCACCTTGGAGCACCCGCAATGCAACGAGTGCCTCGGGTGACCCCGCCAGAGTGCAGCCGGCAGATGCAGCCGAAAACAGGCCAAGACCGATCAGGAAGATCCTTCGCCGACCCGCCACATCGGCCAGCCGTCCGCCGCAGATCAACAATCCGCCGAACACCAGCGTGTACGCGGTGAACACCCATTGCAGATCTGCATCACTGAACTCCAGCCCGTCACGGATGGCCGGCAAAGCGATGACGACGATGGTGACATCGAGGATCACCATGAACTGAGAGACGCAGACGATTGCAATCGCCAGCGGCCTGGCGCGGTGCCTGCTGTTACCAGCAAAACTGCTCATACTGGAAACGTACCCATGGCGTTTCCGATCATGCAACTGGTAAAGTGAATTTTGGTGGAAACAGCCAACAGGACCCAAAACCCACGCGAGCTCCCCATTGTGGGCGGACACCTCGCGCTGGACTTTGCCAACACGGTTGATGACCCGCAGGGCCATCAGCGCTACGACCATGCCGGGACCTACCCGGAACTCGTCGGATGGTCGGCGCGCATCGGCATTCTGCAGTCTGAGCAAGCAGATGCGTTACTTGCTGCGGCTGATGAGCACCCTCACGTCCGCTCGATGACGGTGAGACGAGCGCATGCGCTGCGCCGCATTCTGATCGATACCTTCACCGAAATCGCGGTGATCAACAGCGATGTGGCAGCAGGCCCACGCCGACTGTCGCCATCGATGTACTGGGATGAATTGCGACCATTTGTGACCGAGGCTGTAGCTCACGCCGATCTGATGCCGAGCGATTCCACGTATCAGCTGACCTGGCCAGAGACCACGAGGCTGGATGTGATGCTTGGGCCGATTGGCCTGGCGGCCCTTGATCTACTCACGAGTTCCCAGCTTTCCCGGCTCAAGAAATGCGCCGGCTGTCCATGGCTCTTTCTTGACCAGTCCAAGAACCTCAGCCGCCGCTGGTGTGCCATGAACGACTGCGGCACTCACGAGAAGATCCGCCGCTACGTCACCCGCCGAGCAGCCAAGAAGCGTGCTTGAAGCACTCAGAGACGGACGATGCTCGCGCGCCCAGGCAGCTACGCCGATGGCATCCATGTTGGTCTCGATGGTCACACTGTTTCTCAGCTAGGTGAACGCTCGCCCAGCGATCAGCCCTCCTTCGCCCGACGTGTCCGACAGGTGGAGGCTGGACCTAGGGGGTCGGAAGCCGAGCGATGGGGGCGCGTCGCAGGGTATACGACGCCCACAAGGAGCAGCTCAGTACTCGAGTTGCTCGCCTTACTCGAGCAGCACGGAGGGAACCGATGAACCCGGACACCATCATTCTGATCCATGGCTTCTGGGTGACCCCACGCAGTTGGGAGAACTGGAAGGCCTACTACGAGCAGCAGGGCTACCGCGTGCTGACCCCGGCCTATCCGGGCTTCGACGTCGAGGTTGAGGCCCTCAACGCCGACCCGAGCCCAATCGAGAACCTAACCGTGCCGGCTGTCATCGACCACCTCACCGACGTGATCGGAGGGCTGGAGCGGCCGCCGATCCTAATGGGCCACTCCGCCGGCGGGGTGTTCACTCAGCTGATGCTGGATCGCGGCTACGGCGCGGTAGGCGTGGCGATCAACTCCGCCCCCACCGAGGGCGTGCCCGTGGTGCCGCTGTCGCAGCTCAAGTCGACCTTCCCGGTTCTGCGGACGATCGGGCGCAAGAAGGCTGCCGGCTTCACCTTTGAGCAGTGGCGCTACGCGTTCACCAACACGTTCACCGAGGAGGAGTCCAGGGCTCTCTACGAGCGTTACCACATCCCGGCATCGGTGCGGGTGCTGTGGGGCAGTGCGCTGGCCACCCTGGAGCCTGGCCACCAAGACACCTTCGTCAACTACAAAAACGACGACCGGGCGCCGCTGCTGTTCATCTCCGGCGGGGAGGACCATCTCATGCCGCCCAGCGTCCAACGGTCCAACGCCAGGCACTACAAGTCCAGCACCGTGACCGAGGTCAAGGAGTACCCCGGCTACGCCCACCTGCTGCCCGCCCAGAAGGGCTGGGAACAGATCGCCGACGACGCCCTGGCCTGGGCCGTGGAGCACGCGCGGTAACTGATCCCCAGATCCGGATCACCGCACTATTGCTGATTGAAGGAAGCGAGCCGACGAAGATCAGCAGCTTTGATCCCCACCGACGACTATCCGAGGCTGCATGAGCCGAGGGAGTGAAGACAGGCCTAAGCAGAAATTGACAAATGAAGCTCTAGTGGAACTGCGGGATGATCAAGTAAATACCGAAGAGTACGAGCAATCCGGCGAGGCCAAGTAGGACGTAGCCTAGCGACACGGTCGTCGCACTCGAGCTGCCCTGATTGGATTTGATCTTGGCCGCCGAGACCAGGCGGATGCCGCTCGCGAGCAAGATCGTAAAGATCACCGACGAAACGATGGAGACGACAGCCACGATGCCAAGGGCGGCCCAGTCGATATTCATCAGGCGGCGCTCTTCGCTTTGGCCTTCTTGGCCTTCTTGGCCTTCTTGGGTTTGGGACTATCCAGCCGCGGGTCGTTGGGGTATGTGGTCGGCGGAGCAGCGGCAGCGAGCACCAAGACCTCGTGGCTGTCGGTGACGTTGGCGTGGCTGACCCTGTGGCGGCGAGAGAGGAGGTAGATCACCAGGCAGGCGACGCCGAGCAACATCAGCAGCGCAATGACCCCCAATACCCCTTGATCGGAGAGCAGCGCGGCTAGTCCGGCGACCAGAGCGGCCCCAGGCAAGGTGAGGAGCCAAGCGAAAAGCATCCGGCGTGCGACGCTCCAGCGAACCTCGGCTCCTTCACGGCCCACCCCGGATCCCAGGATGCTGCCGGTGCTGACGTGCGTAGTGGAAAGGCCGAATCCAAAATGAGCCGACGCAAGGATCGTCGCAGTCGTTGCAGCCCCCGATGCAGCACCCTGCGGGGTTTCGATCTCCACGATTCCCTTGCCCATGGTGCGCATGATCCGCCATCCACCGGAGTACGTGCCGAGGCCTATCGCGATACCAGCAGCGATGATCACCCACCACTGCGGCCCGGTGCCCGCTTCCTGCAAATTGGCGGCGATCAATACCAGGGTGATCACTCCCATGGTCTTCTGGCCGTCAGAGGTTCCGTGGGCGAGTGCCACCAAAGAAGCCGTAAATGCCTGGCCGTACTTGTAGCCGGAGTTGGTGTGTGCGCTCGGTGTCCTCCTACTGATGCGATAGACCAGGCGGGTGGCCATGACAGCCGCAATGCCGGCGACGAGTGGCGCAACGATGGCCGGTAGTAGCACCTTGGAAACGATCACCCAGCCGTGCACCGACGTGAGTCCGGCACCGACAATGACCGCCCCGATGAGGCCGCCGAACAGTGCGTGAGAGGAGCTGGATGGCAGGCCAAGCAACCAGGTCATCAGGTTCCAGATGATCGCTCCCACCAGTCCGGCCAGGATGATCGGAACAGTGATCAGCGTTTCGTCGAAGAAGCCACCGGAGATCGTCTTTGCTACCTCGGTTGCCAGGCAGGCTCCGACGAGATTGAGGATGGCAGCGAGGATGACTGCGGTGCGGGGTCGCAGCGCCCCGGTAGCGATCGGCCCTGCCATGGCATTGGCGCTGTCGTGGAACCCGTTGGTGTAATCGAAGACCAGGGCTACGGCGATGACCGTGATGACGACGAACAGCTCTGTCACATCAGTCCCCATCCGGAACGGGTGGCGTGGTCGGTGAGCACCTGGCCTTGACGCTAGAACCTAGCCGTCAAGTGAACAATAGGTGAACGAAAAGTGTTGTCAATCCGCCCGGCGCCGGTGTCTCGGTTGTCCGGTCAAGCCTTACCGGCAGCTTCGGGCTGACTTGCATCCGGTACCAGGTCAAGGAGTAGCTCGTAGACGTGTCGTAGCTGGTCCGGGGGAGTGGGTGGCTGGACCAGGCTCGCCCCAATACCGACGAGGTATGGAAGCAAGGCGGCGGTGTGGATCGCTGCTGGATCGTCGAGAATGTTGGACCAGATGCCCTGTAGCGATTCAAGCCGCCGATTGTCGACTCGCTCTTGGACTGTGCGAACTTCAGGGTCTGCGAAAGCCCAGGCGCGCATCGATACCTCTAGGTTGGGCCGGTAGAAGCTTTCTGGTTCGGTAATGCCGGCTGTCAGGCCGACGAGAGCTGCCTTCGGATTATCGGTCGCCATTTGCTCGATTGCCTTGTTGAGCGCCTCGACAACAAGAGCCTCGTACGCGGCAAGGAGGGCCTGCTTGAAGTCGCCTGCTCCGGCGAAGTGGTGGTGGAACGAGCCCTTGCTGACGCCGAGGCGCCGGCAGAGCCGATCGATCCGGACACCATCAGGGCCGTTATCCGCAACGGCAGCTAGGCCGGTCTGAATCCAGTCGGATCGGGTAGGCACGCTCTGGAGCGTACCATACGGTATGGTATGGAAGTATGAGAGAAGTGACCGTGATCGGCGGCGGGTTGGGTGGGCTCGCAGCTGCTATCACAGCCGCTGAGGGCGGTGCGTCGGTCACGCTGCACGAAGCGCACCGAACCCTGGGTGGACGGTGGCGCTCGACTCCGGTGCGACGGAAGGCCGCTGCCCATCTGTCGGAGGATGTGCGCGTCTTTAGGGCCCACGAGGGACCGCACGTGATCTATCGCGACGGGCCGACCTGGGCCTGGCTGAAGCGGCGCGGCCTGCTGGAGGTTACCTGCCGAGTGCCAGTCGCCGCGATCGCGCGGTTTCGGTTCTGGCATGAAGGCCGGTTGCAACGGGTGCCGCCCAAGGGCTTCCTCCAGGCACTGCGGATATCCCGCCGACCGGAAGTACCAATTGAGCAATCCTTCCGCGCCTGGGCGTCAAGGCTTGTCGGCGAGAAAGCAGCTGAAATGGGGGCCTCGGCGTCTGGGGTCGGTGTCTTCCATCACGACCCTGGCGCGCTCTCGGCAGCCTTCGTCGCAGAGCGGCTGGCCCGGGTCTACTCGTTACCGCCCCCGGCCTCATATCGCCAGGGCAGCTGGGGAGCCATGTTCGAAGCGATCGGGGCGTACGCCCGGAAGTTGGGCGTGATCATCGAGCTCGGTTCCAGAGTGAGTTCCATTGGTGCTGGGATCACCATTGTCGCGACCGAGCTGGAGTCAGCCCGGGCCCTGCTGGGTGATGACTCCTTGGAGTGGCCGTCTGGGCGAACTGCACTTCTTGATCTTGGCGTGAAGCGTGATCGACATGATCTTTTTGTAGTAAGTGATCTTGACACCTGTGGTTGGCTGGAGAACTTCACCATGCCGGATCCGACCATCGCACCAGCAGGTGAGCACCTGGTACAGATGCAGATGCCGATCGATTCTCAGGCCGTCAGGGCTGATGGTGTGGCGCGCCTGGAGATCATCGTCGATCAAGCATTGCCAGGTTGGCGGGAGCGTACGACGTACCGGCTTGAGTCGTTGGCCAATGCCCGCACCGGAGCCGTGGACCTCCCCGGCACATCCTGGCGAGACCGGCCGGCAATCGATCGCGGTGATGGCGTCTACCTCGTAGGGGACCGCGTGGCCGCGCCGGGGCTGCTGAGCGAGGTCAGCCTGAATAGCGGGGTATGGGCGGCCCAGCTGGCTCTGGCCTGAGTGGGGTTCTCGGTTGGGTGCGACCACTGCGGGCCGCTACACTCTCACGGTGTTGCTCGGCGGCCGACAAGCCGGATGAGCGTCCCGCACCCGTGGCTCAACGGATAGAGCATCTGACTACGGATCAGAAGGTTGGGGGTTCGAATCCCTCCGGGTGCGCCAGTGTTTTCCCTAGTCAGCGACCTAAGCCCGGCTGAATCGCGTTGTAGACCCTCCAAAAATTACAACTTGACAGCAACGTTGACAGCAACGCAGCTCAGTTCGGCTGAACAAGGACGCGGTCCATAGCGTCCGCGGCCGCACGCAGAGCAGTCGGCATCACGTGGGAATAGAGGTCGGTGGTTAAGGCGAGCTGCGAGTGCCCGAGGATCTCCATCACCACGCGTGCTGGCACGTTCTGCGCAAGCAAGAGAGACGCGCAGGTATGCCGCAGGTCGTGGAAGCGAATGCGGCGAACGCGTGCTTTGGCGATGAGTTCATCGAAGCAGCGGTTCAAAATTCCGCGGTTCGATCACCGTGCCGACCGTCGAGGTAAAGACCAGGCCGGAGTCGACCCAGGCCGGTCCAAGCGCAAGGGCTTCGGCAGCCTGATTTGCGCGGTGGGTTCGGAGCACCTTCGCAGAGGCCGCAGGAAGCGGAATTGTGCGACGCGACTTGTTCGACTTTGGAGGACCGAACACAAGGCCCATCTCGGGCAGCCGCTGCACGTTTGCCGGACGTTGAGCACACCACCTTCAAGGTCGACGTCGTCCCAACGGAGGGCGAGCAACTCGCCCTTCCGCAGGCCCAGAGCCACACCGACCGCGAACAGTGCATGCAGGCGATGATCCGCGCTTGCCGCCAAGAAACGGCTCGCCTCCTCAGTCGACCACGGTTGAACCTCAACGCGCTCGACCGATGGCGGCCGTACCACACTCGCCACGTTCCGTTCGATCAACTCCTCGCGCATGGCCTCGTTGAGCATTGTGCGCAGGGTGCTGTGGATGATGTGGATCGAGCGCGCGCCCAGTCCATCGGCTGCTTTGTTGGCAAGCAGCGTTCGCACGTGGGTGGGGGTCAGCGCGCGAAGGTTCGTACGGCCAAGCGTCGGAATGATGTGCAGACGCAGCGTCTCCCGGTAGCTCGAGAGTGTTGATGGACGCAGACGGGGCCCGACGACGTGCTTCAGCCAGTGATCCGCGAAGCGCTCGAGACTCCAAGACTCCACGGCGAGGGGAAGGCCCGCCTTGGTCTTCGCGATTAGAACCGCTAGCTGGTCAGCGACGTCCTTGCGGGTTTTGCCGTACACAGAGCGGCGTACGCG
>JAJTCL010000038.1 GCA_021323255.1 Propionibacteriaceae bacterium
CCCGGTCGATGCATCGACGCGCTCCGGGCGCAGCGCGTCCAACAGGCTGCAGATCGGCTGGCCGCCGGGCCTTCGTGGAGGGAGTCGGGACTGGTATTCGCAACGGCAGTGGGCAGTGAGATGGATCCAGCGAACGTCCGCCGTGACCTGCGTCGGGCGCTCAAGCTGGTGCCCGGCCTGGAGCCGAAGGATTGGACGCCGCGCGAGCTGCGGCACTCGTTCGTGTCCCTTTTGTCGGATGCAGGCGTGCCCGTCGAGATGATTTCCCAGCTGGTCGGCCACCGCGGTACCAGCGTCACGGAGATCGTGTATCGGCATCAGATTCGGCCTGTCATTCAGACAGGCGCGACCGTGCTGGATGAGCTGTTCGGACAGGCCGGCGATGCTCGGTAGTTACTCACTTAGTTACTCACCGCGCGCCGATGGTCACTCGCGTAATCGAAACCATGCTCTGACTAGGGTCTCAATAGTGGGCGATACTGGGTTCGAACCAGTGACCTCTTCGGTGTGAACGAAGCGCGCTACCACTGCGCCAATCGCCCGTTCGAGCGACGCCACCATATCTCAAGGTCGGGTACGGCTCACAGTGCCAATCCGCGTGATCATCCCGACCAGTCGGCCAAACCCATCCAAGCCTTGAGGCTGCCAGGTCTAGGCTTACCCGGGGTCTCGGGTAGAGCCGGCGCACAGGAAGGGAACGATCGTGTCCACCATGTCCATCACCATCGCAGCAGGCGGCGTCAGCCAGCAGCGAGTGACGGACACGAGCACCACAGGACTCGATCTCTTCGGCAATGACCGCACCATCGTGGCCGCTCGAGTCAACGGCGAGTTATGGGATCTGCATCGCACCTTGCCAAAGGGGGCGACAGTCGAGCCAGTCACGGTCGAAAGCCCGGATGGGCTCAATATCTTGCGGCATTCCGCGGCTCACGTCGCCGCTCAGGCGGTGCAATCGTTGAATCCCGAGGCCAAGCTCGGGATCGGTCCGCCTATCACCGACGGCTTCTACTACGACTTCGACGTACCATCACCGTTCACCCCAGATGATCTACGCGAGCTGGAAAAGGAGATGACTAAGATAATCAAGGAGCGGCAGCGCTTCCGGCGCAGGCCGGTCTCGGATGAGCAGGCGAGGGCCGAGCTGGCCTCGGAGCCCTACAAGCTTGAACTGATCGCCGACAGAGCTTCGGCCGGCGCCGAGGCCGACCTGCAGACAGATGGATCAGGTGACGCGGCCGGCGTGGAGGTGGGTGCCGGCGAACTCACCATTTACGACAACCTCCGCCGGGACGACTCGGTCGCCTGGAAGGACTTGTGCCGCGGTCCGCACGTACCCAACACCGGCTACATTCCCGCCTTCGCCTTGACGAGGAACTCCGCCGCCTACTGGCGCGGCGACCAGCACAAGGCCCAATTGCAGCGTCTCTATGGCACCGCGTGGCCAAGCCGCGAAGCGCTGAAGGCACACCAAACCCGACTCGAAGAAGCCGCCAAACGCGATCACCGCAAGCTCGGCGCCGAGCTTGACCTGTATTCCTTCCCCGACGAGATCGGCTCCGGCCTCGCGGTCTTCCACCCCAAGGGTGGGCTGCTGCGAAAGATCATGGAAGACTACTCGCGACAGCGCCACATCGAGGCCGGCTACGAGTTCGTCAACACCCCACACATCAGCAAGGCCGAGCTGTTCAACATCTCAGGACATCTCGGCTTCTACGCCGACTTGATGTACCCGCCGATGCACGTGGACGAGGAGCGGCACGCTGATGGCAGCCTGAAGCGGCAGGGCCAGGACTACTACCTGAAACCGATGAACTGCCCGATGCATTGCCTGATCTTCAGGTCCAGGGGACGGTCCTATCGGGAGCTGCCGCTGCGACTGTTCGAGTTCGGCAGCGTCTACCGGTACGAGTTGTCCGGCGTGGTTCATGGCCTGACGCGAGTCCGGGGCATGACCCAGGACGACGCCCACATCTACTGCACCGCTGACCAGATGCAAGCTGAGCTGATCTCCCTGCTGCAGTTCGTGCTCGATCTGCTGACCGACTATGGGTTGACCGACTTCTACCTCGAGCTGTCTACTCGCGACCCGGAGAAGTCAATCGGCTCCGACGAGGACTGGGACAGGGCGACCGAGGCATTGCGCCAGGCCGCGGAAACCTCAGGTCTAGATCTGGTTCTGGACCCGGGGGGTGCTGCTTTCTACGCGCCAAAGATCTCAGTTCAGGCCCGCGACGCCATCGGTCGTACGTGGCAGATGTCGACCATCCAGGTTGACCTGATGTTGCCGGACCGGTTCGACCTCGAGATCACCGCCGCCGACGGCAGCCGGCAGCGTCCTGTGATGATCCACCGGGCTTTGTTCGGTTCGGTGGAGAGGTTCATCGGTGTGTTGGTCGAGCATTACGCGGGCGCCTTCCCGCCCTGGCTCGCTCCGGTTCAAGTCATCGCCATTCCGGTGGCCAGTGAGCACAACGACTACCTCCTAAGTGTCGCCGAGCGGCTCACCGCTGAAGGCGTCCGGGTCGAAGTGGACACCTCCGACGACCGGATGCAAAAGAAGATCCGCAATGCAGAGCGGGTCAAGGTCCCGTACATCTTGATCGCCGGCGCTGAAGATGCTGCCGCTGACGCCGTATCTTTCCGCTATCGCGACCGACGGCAGAAAAACGGGATCCCCATCGACGCAGCGATCAGCGAGATCACCGGCGATATCGCGGCGCGCCGTCAAGTCTGAATGACCGACTTGTCAGAATCTGGTTGAGCTATGTAGGCACTATGACGAGCGGTTCGCTCCGACGACTGCAGGAGCTTGGAGTGGGACGGAGTCAGCAGGTGGATGGCCGCTGTACTGCAAGCGAGGAAGGACTCGGAGCCTGCGGGCAGCTAGTCAGAGTGCCAATCGAAGTGGTCAACTCAGTTCTGACAAGTCGGGGGAGAAGGTAGGCAATGGGAGAGCCGGCGGAGGACTCGGCCGCTCATCCAGGCACTCCCGACGGATTCCAGCGATTGTGGACCCCGCACCGGATGGTCTATATCCAGGGTGAGAACAAGCCGGCCACTCCCGATGAACAGGAATGCCCCTTCTGTGCCGTGCAGGCGCGCGAGGACCGGGCGGGATTGATCGTGCGCCGTAGCGATCTTGCCTTCGCCGTGCTCAACCTCTACCCCTATTCACCCGGACATCTCCTGATCTGCCCCTACCGGCACATCGCGGACCTCACCGAGCTAGCTGACGACGAGCTGGCCGCCCTCGGCGCATTGACCCAGGACGCGATGCGCGTACTCAGGGCCGCGAGTGCACCGCACGGCTTCAACCTTGGAATCAACCAGGGTGCGGCAGCGGGCGCGGGGATCGCCGCCCACCTGCACCAACACGTGGTACCGCGCTGGGCCGGCGACGCCAATTTTCTTCCCGTTGTGGGTCAGACCAAGGCACTGCCGCAACTGCTGGATCAAACCTGGGAGATCGTACGCAGCAGCTGGGAGTCCTACGTCGCAGCAGGCGACAGCTGATGCTGGAGCGCTTTCGCGGCTGGTCTGCAACCGTGCTCGGCCCGATCGCCCGGCTGCTGGTCCGGCTTGGGGTCTCGCCCGATGTCGTCACGATCGTCGGCACTCTCGGCGTCGTGCTGGGCGCGCTGATCTGTTTCCCCCAAGGCTGGCTGTGGCAGGGTGTCCTAGTGGTGATGATCTTCGTCATCTCCGACATGATCGACGGCCTGATGGCCAAGATCACCGGCACCGCCAGCAACTGGGGTGCTTTCCTCGACTCCACCTCCGACCGGCTCGGTGACGCTGCTGTCTTCGGGGGCATTCTGCTCTACTTCGTCTACCGGCAGGACTCGACGCTGTGGGCCGGTATCGCTCTTGCCGGCTTGGTCTTCGGGCAGTGGACCTCGTATGTCAAGGCTCGAGCAGAAAGCCTGGGATTCGCCTGTACCGGCGGGCTGGCAGCGCGGGCGGACCGGCTGGTGATCATCCTCGTCGGAGCATTTCTGGCCGGCGTTGGGGTGCCGTACGTGCTGAATGTCGCCGTCGCGGCATTGGCAGTGACAAGCATGATCACCGTACTGCAGCGCATCGCCCAGGTTCGCAAGCAAGCCAAGGCAGCGAATGCTCGGTCGGCCTGAGGCGGGGGCCGCATCAGTGCCGCTGAAATGGCGCGCCGAGCTGCGGAACCGGGTGTTGCGGGGGATCTACCGGCTCGGCTGGCAGGTGTCCGCCCGGCTTCCGCGTCGCTTCGTTACCTTGATCATCTCTGCCGCCAGCTGGGTGGCGTTGCAGCATGAGGGCATCCATGTCCGTACCCTGCGTCGCAATCTGGCACTTAGCACCGGAGCGCCAGTTGACAGCGCCCTCATGCTTACCGCGCTGAACTCTTACCTGCGCAGCTTCTACGAGGTGCTCGCGCTGCCCGGGTGGTCCGAAGCCGAGATTCGGCGTCGAGTTCGCGCCGTCAACGAGCCTGCAGTACGAGACGCTTACGCAGGACCCGGAGCTGTCGTCGCCCTGCCGCATAGCGGCAACTGGGATCTGGCAGGCGCTTGGGCCTGCGTTACCGGAATGCCGGTGACAACCGTAGCCGAGCAACTCGCCGATCCTGACTACTCGGCCTTCGTTGCCTTCCGACAGAGCCTCGGCCTGGAGGTTGTCTCTCATCGGGACCCCGGCGCGCTAACCGCCCTCATCGAGGCGATACACCGGCGCCGAGTTGTCTGCCTGCTGGCGGATCGGGACCTTTCGGGAACAGGATTAGCGGTGTCCTGGCGGGGGCAATCCATCACCATGCCGGCCGGGCCGGCGATCGTTGCCCGGCGCACGGGAGCAGCCCTACTGCCCGCGGTGTGCCAATTCAGCGAAGGCGGGATGGTGATCATCATCGGAGATCCGATCACCCACCGCCAGGGCAGGGATGGGCTGGCAGCGATGATGCAGGACGTCGCTGATTTCTTCGCTGACACCATCGCCAGGCAGCCCGAGGACTGGCACATGATGCAACCGTTCTTCCCCGATCGGGAGCTGACAAAGGAAGTTCGGTGACCGACCTGCGCCGTCGGTTGCGCGTCGGAATGGTCTGTCCTTACTCCTTCGACGTGCCAGGTGGGGTGCAGAACCATGTCCTCGGCCTGGCGCGTTACCTTCGCCAAGTCGGCCATCGGCCATACGTGCTGGCGCCTGGTGAGCTCCGCTCCTCAACCCCAGCGCTTGACCTCGAAGACTTTTCCAGCGTCGGTGCGGCCGTGCCGGTTCCCTACAACGGGTCGGTGGCCCGCGTGAACTTCGGCCCGTTGAGCGCCGCTCGGGTACGCCGCTGGCTACGAAACGGCAAGTTCGACCTCATTCATATCCACGAGCCGGTGACGCCGAGCATCTCCCTTTTGGCGCTGTGGGCCGCCGAACAGCCGGTGGTTGCCACATTCCATACCGCAACTCCAAGATCGCGATCTATGCAACTGGCCGGTGGCGTGCTGCGGGCTGCGATTGAGAAGATCGACGCTGGCATCGCGGTTTCGGAATCGGCCCGCAACGTCGTCGTACAGCACCTGGGTCGAGATGCTGTGGTCATCCCCAATGGGATCCGATTCGACGACTTCGCCAGACGGCGTCCGGCTATGCGCGCTGACCCCTTCGATGAGCTCCGGACGACGCTTGACGAAGCGCGCCGTTCGACGGACTCAGGGCACTCAGCTGGATCGCCGCCCGAACCACCCCAGCGGCCAAGGTTGATCTTCATCGGTCGGCTCGACGAGCCGCGCAAGGGCCTCGACGTACTGCTGGCCGCGATTCCGCTGATCAGACAGGCTCGACCTGATGTCGAGGTGATCGTTGCCGGCCAGGGGCGCCGAGCACTGCCATCCTGGTGCTGCAATCTCGGCCCCATCACCGAGGAGGCTAAGATCGCGCTGCTGAATTCCGCCGACGTGTTCGTGGCGCCGCAGCTAGCTCGGGAGAGCTTTGGCATTGTGCTTTTGGAGGCGATGGCATGTGGCGTTCAGCTCGTAGCCTCTGACCTGCCTTCATTTGTCGACTTGCTTGGTGCGCCGCAAGACAAAGAGCGACGCGGTGACGTCTTCGGCGTCGGCGATCATCGGGCTCTCGCTCGTGCCGTGCTCGAGGCCCTCGAGCGTCCCGACCCGCTACAAGCAGCCAGGGCACAACAAGCTGCCAAGGCCTACGACTGGTCGAGTGTCGGCATGGCTGTTCTTGCGGTCTATCGTGCGGCGCTGTCAACAGCACCTTCGACGCTGGCGGCGGATGGCGAGGTATGAACACGGTGGAGATCCTGGCCGTGATCATCATCGTTGGGGTGGTCCTGGTTTGGCGGATCAGCTGGCTCGCGACCCGAGTCCACCGGGCAACCACGCGTGCGGAACGCACCTGGTCGGTGCTTGATGCGGCCTTGTTCGGACGCGCTCAGCGCGCCGCGGAGCTGGTCATGATGCGCAGCATCGATCCGGCAACAGCTCTGTTGGTGCTGGATGCGGCAGTCGCGACCCTTGATCCGGACCTGTGCCAGGGGGAGCGTGAGTTGACCGAAAGTGACCTAAGCCATGTACTGGATGCGGTCGATCCCATGCTTCCAGCACGCCCGAGCGAGCTTGACATGGAACGAGCGCGAGCCAGCATGTACCGCCGATTGCACAACGATGCCGTGTCAACAGCCCTTGCGCTCCGTCGCCGACACACCGTGCGAATTTTCCGGTTGGCGAGGCGTTCGGTCGAGCCGCGTCCGTTCGAGATGGCAGAGGGAACCTTTTGCACTCTGACGGCTTGCCCGCCGGATAGCCCGGAAGGTTCGACTAGCCCTCTGACAACTGTCATGGTGCGCGAGGCCGAGAACTAGGCTGGGCCCGTGAGCGATAGCGATCGGCCGATCTCGGGTGCCGGCGTCTCGCACGATTCTGAAGCATCGCCGATAACCGGTGCGGCAGAAGTGTCAGCCGAACGGTCGATCGCATCGGAACGCGTTCCGCTGTACGACACCGATCGCGTGTGGACCCTCCCCAATGCACTCAGCTTCCTGCGGCTGGCCGGCGTTCCCCTCGTGCTGTGGCTGATTCTGGGCCCGCAGGCGGATGGACTGGCCGTACTCGTACTCGCGCTCGGCGGGCTCAGCGACTGGCTGGATGGTTACCTGGCGCGGGCCTGGCACCAGACCTCCCGGCTTGGGCAGATGCTCGATCCGATCGCCGATCGGCTCTACATTCTTGCTGTCCTGGTTGGACTGGCGTTACGAGAGATCGTGCCGTGGTGGCTGGCTGTGATCATTGTGGGACGAGATGTCTTCGTCGTGGTGTTAGTGCCAATTCTCAAGACGAGAGGCTACTCGTCCCTACCCGTGCACTTCCTGGGCAAAGTTGCCACTTTCTGCCTGCTTTACGCGTTCCCGTTGGTGCTGCTTGGCTCGGGCCAGGATGGGGGTTGGCTTCAGCTGGCGTGGGTGTTGGGCTGGGCCTTCGCAATCTGGGGCACAGCATTGTACTGGTACGCCGGAGGCCTCTACCTTCTTCAGACCGTCAGGCTGCTCCGCTCCACGCCACCCATCGACGGCCGCAGTCGCTCTAGCGTGACCCGCTAGCGGGCTCGGGGAACCTTCACTGCCCGGATGACACCAACCTCCGCACAGCGCCGAGCGCGCCAAAGCCAGCCAGCCAAGTCCTCGCCCGGACCGCCAGCGCAATCGGCGGGTCGAGCGCCAGATGCCAGCATGGACCTGCTGAATCAGATCATTCGGCATCCGGTCGACCCTGACTATGCACTTGTCGCTGCGCGCGGAAACGAGTCAGCCAACCGGCGCTGGACTCTCGCCTTGCTAGCTGTGATCATCGGCTCCCTGTTTGCAGTCGCCGCATTGCAAACAACGCGGGCGGCACCTGCGCTTCAGTTGGAACGAACCGAGTTGATCAATCGCGTCCAGAATGCGGAACGCGCGCAGGATGAACTGCAGGGGAGAGTCGCCTCCCTGTCTCAAGAGATCGCGACGCTAAGAGCGGCGGCATTGGGCGATGATGATGCCGCGCGTGCGCTGGAAGAGCGCATCGATGCCCTTGATCCAGTGGTCGGCAATGTCCCGGTGAGCGGGCCTGGAGTGCTGATCGTCGTTGATGACTCACCATCGGCCACTGCGGACGGCCGGGATCGGGTCTTGGACATCGATCTGCAGGTGTTGGCCAATGGTCTCTGGGAGGCCGGCGCTGAGGCCGTATCCATCAACGGGCACCGACTGTCGAGTCTGACAGCGATCCGGAGTGCCGGCGACGCCATTACTGTCGACTATCGCTCTCTCACCCGCCCGTACCGAGTTGAAGCCGTCGGCGATGTGCGTGCTCTACAAGCTCGTTTTGTTGAGTCTTCGGCAGGCGCGTGGTGGAATGACTTGGCTCAGAACCGGCGAATGAGATACGAGATCAGTGACGTGAAGCAGCTCGATCTGGCAGCCGATCCTGGCATGGTGCTCCGTCATGCGGGGAAGGCGACATCGTGATCCCGCTGCTGGGCCTGCTTGCCGGAATCGTGCTCGGCATCGTGCTGGAGCCATCAATTCCCCAGATCCTCCAGCCATACCTTCCGATCGCCATCGTCGCGGCCATGGACGCCCTGTTCGGCGCGTTTCGGGCGTATCTGGAGGGCACCTTCACTGATCGGGTCTTCGTCGTGTCCTTCATCTCCAACGTCTTGATCGCTGCCGTGATCGTCTACGTGGGTGACCAGATCGGCGTCGGTTCACAACTAGCGACCGCGGTCGTGGTGGTTCTCGGAATCCGCATCTTCACCAATGCTGCGGCCATCAGGCGGGCGCTCTTCCATGCCTGACGACTTAGGGCCCGAGGAGCCGGCGCCTGACGAGGTTCGCTTCGGTGGCCAGCAGGGCGGGTCATCGTTGCGGCGGTCGCGACGTCATGCTCGGTCCCCCCACGCAGCGTCTCGTCATGTCACCTCACTGCGGCGCAGCCAGCAACGCCTGATCGGCGGGGAGCATCCGACGACTGTCGCCGCGGATGAGGTATCGCCCACGCCGGCGGTGCCGAACTTGAGCGACGATGTCGATGCAACACGCAGCACGCGCGCCCGGTTGCGGGCGTCGCTGCTCCACCCAGGTCGCGGGCAGATCCTGGCGGCGATCATCTTGTTCATCGTCGGTGCAGCTGGTGTCATGCAGTTCCGCATCAACGCAACTGATGAGACATATGCGTCCGCACGACGCGAGGATCTGATTCAGCTGCTCGACGGGCTTAGTACCGAATCACGACGGCTCGAGGGCGAGATCGCGCAGCTGGAGGAGACCAGGAGCGATTTGCGATCAGGTGCCGACACCCAACGCGTGGCGCGAACGGAAGCAGAACGGCAGCTTGGCGAGCTGTCGATCCTGGCAGGTACCGCGCCAGCCGAGGGTCGCGGTATCCGGATGCGGATCGCCGATCCGAATTCAGCCGTGGATTCCAGAGTTCTCCTCGATGCAGTCGAGGAGATGCGCGACGCTGGTGCCGAAGTGATCGAGGTGAACAATACGATTCGCGTCGTCGCGTCCACGTGGTTCGGATCGGATGCACGTGGCCTGGTCATAGACGACAAACCAGTGAGTCGGCCCATCACGCTAGAAGTCATTGGGGAACCGCACGACCTGGAGGAAGCTGCCCGGTTTCGGGGCGGAATCGTCTCCGAGATCACGGGACCGAAGATCGGGGGACAGGTGCAGCTCGAACAAGTGGACCGCGTTGTGATCGAATCGTTACACGCCTCAAGAGAGAATCAGTACGCTCGCCCTGCAGCCCCGCCCCCGACCCCGCGATGATGTGAGCTTGAGGAGCCTAATGTCGGATTATCCGGAAGATTTGAAGTACTCGGCCGAGCACGAGTGGGTTCGCAGCGGGAACGGCAGCAGCGTACGGGTGGGAATCACCGAGTACGCGGCTGATCAACTGGGCGACATCGTCTTCGTGTCCTTGCCAGAGGTGGGGGATGCGGTGGCGGCTGGTGACGCCTGCGGCGAGCTGGAATCAACCAAGAGTGTCTCCGACCTCTTCTGCCCAGTGCCGGGAGTGATCACCGCGGTGAACCCTCTGCTGGAAGCCAACCCAGAGACCATCAACACCGACCCGTACGGGGACGGCTGGCTCTTCGAGCTTGAGTTGGACGAGGGCGCCGACCTGGACGACTTGCTGGATGCTGATTCTTATGCCGAACAGGTGGCAAGCTGAGTCGCCGGCCGGCTAGGTGGCGCTTTGTGTTTGGTCCTAAACTCTGCATCACGCCTCGAGCCTTCGAGGCTGTACACGAAAGTCGAAGCAATGCCGTTCTGTACCAACTGTGGACACGAGAACCCAGAGGGGAGTAACTTCTGCGGCCAATGTGGCTCGGCGCTGATCCCTGGTGCTGCCCGAGCCGCGACCCCCGAGAAGGTGCCGACCGGCGACACGACCAAGGCGATGCCCGCGATGGTTGAGGAACGTGACACCGACTCGCTGACGGCCGAAGACGAGGCTGCCGTCAATGCGTTGCCGTACGGCTCAGCGCTGCTGATCGTGCAGCGAGGTGCCAATGCTGGAAGCCGCTTTCTGCTGGACACCGACCTGGTCACCGCGGGACGACATGAGGCCTCCGACATCTTTCTCGACGACATTTCGGTGTCGCGGCGTCACGCCACATTCACCCGTACGCCGGAGGGAACTGTGGTGAAGGATGTGGGGAGTCTCAATGGCACCTACGTCAACCGTGATCTGGTCGATGAATGTCTACTGCGGAATGGTGACGAGGTGCAAATCGGCAAATTCCGACTGGTCTACTACGGGAGTACGCAGGCCGCGGATTAGGTCTCACAACCATCATGCCGAACCCTGCCGACTCTCCGGCCAGCGCGGCCGGTGAAGCTCACCCGCGACGCGCGGAGCATCTGGGCAGTGCTTTGGTGACTGAAACCCGTCAGCGGTACGCGACCCGGAGCATTGGCCAGGTGATGGCAATGCTGCGGACAGATTTCCCCGACATCTCGATCTCCAAGATCAGGTTCCTGGAGGCCGAGGGGTTGATCACTCCGCAGCGTGCGCCCTCGGGCTACCGCCGTTACGCCGAGGGTGACGTCGAGCGGCTGCGTTATGTGTTGGCCGTGCAGCGAGATCACTATCTGCCATTGAAAGTGATCAAGGAGCACTTGGAGCAGTTGGATCGTGGGCAAGCTCCGTTCAGCGTGGGTAGTCAGAGCGCGCCAGCCAGTGGCGGCTCAGGGAGCGCGGGTCCTATCGCGAACCCGCCGGCCACAGCCGCCAAGCAGCCGGTCAGGTTGACCCGTCAGGAGCTGCTGGAAGCGAGCGGCCTGACAGAGAGCGCACTCAGCGAGCTGGAACGAATCCAGATCGTGGCTACTCGACGCGGAACCACCCACTACGGCAGGGACGCCCTAACGCTGGCGATCGCTGCCCGGAGACTGGCCGAGTACGGCATTGATGGGCGGCATCTGCGGGCATTCAAGCTGTCGGCCGATCGTGAAGTGGGGTTGGTGGAGCAGGTGATCGCACCGTATGTCCGGCGTGCCGGCGCCAACCGTGATGTCCCAGGCGATGTCACCCAGCTGGTGATCAGCTTCCATGCGGCTTTGGTGCGCACGGCCATGGAGCGCAACATTTAAACGCTGAGGAATCCCTCAAAAGCTGACACTGGTTCGCTGCGGATGGCTTCCGGACGGCGTGTCGCGCAAACGAGCGTCACTTTTGAGGGCCAGGCCCGGTCAATTTCTCCGCGCTGCGACGCGCCCCGCCACCACTGAGGGGTGATCTTGTAGCTGGCTCCTCGCGAAGTAGTGTTGTCGCATGCGTGAGCTCGATGTGGTGGGTGTCCGGGTCGAGATGCCGTCGAATGCTCCGATGGTTCTGTTGCGCGAGGTTGGCGGGACTCGATACTTGCCGATCTGGATCGGCGCAGCCGAGGCCGCAGCGATTGCCAATGCTCAAGAGGGAATAGTCCCGCCCAGGCCGCTCACGCATGACCTGATGGTGGACACCTTGACCACCCTGGGCCACCGGCTGACGGAGGTGCACATCACCGAACTCGAAGGTGGCACTTTTTATGCCGTCCTCCTGGTTGATGGGATCGAGGTCAGTGCCCGCCCGTCGGACGCCATCGCCCTCGCACTGCGGGTCGGCTCTGACATCTACTGCGCCGAAGACGTTCTCGATGAAGCTGGGATTGAGATTCCTGAAGCCGAAGATGACGAGGTGGAGAAGTTCCGCGAGTTTCTCGATCAGGTCAATCCCGATGATTTTGTCACAGGTGAAGAACCAAAGTCCTAGTCAACGGCAACACTCAGGCTCAGCTTGACTGTTGGGCTCGGTGTCCCAGGTCATTCTGCGACCCTCAAGTATGAGTTTAGACTTCGCCAATGGAGGGCCTACTCTGCGGCGTGGTCGTTGACCCATTTGTTCGCTCGTCGTAGCGTGCAGGGAGTAATGCCGACCGTGGAATTACGCGCAGAGAACTCGATAGAGTTGTTCCTTCCCATCGCAGTACAGATTTCTGATAGTCCGGAGGCACACGTGAACAGCACCGATGCATCAGCACCGCCGGCACAGTCGGCCGACGTCGAGGCGGCTGAAGCGCAGGGGCTGCTGTTCGATGGCGACTTCTCGCCACTGCCGATTGATTTGGGCTTCCGCGGACCGGTGGCCTGCAGCGCGGCCGGTATCACT
>JAJTCL010000039.1 GCA_021323255.1 Propionibacteriaceae bacterium
CTTGAGCTTCTCGTCGAGCTGTGGGATCGGGTAGAGGCTGATGTGCTTCTTCCAGCCTGCTAGGTAGACGACTGGCCGGCCACCGATCTTGAACGTGGGGATCTGGTAGCTGATCGACTCTTGTGCGTCCGGAGCCGCGGCCTGGATCGTCTCTCGTACGGCTTGAAGCACGGTCTGCACGTCCGCCGGGAACGTCGCGATGTAATCGTCGACCGACTCGAAGTGCTCTGCCACGGTTGCTCGCTACCTGCTTCGCCGACTTCGTCGGTCCGCAGTGGCCTCAGTCATGGCGGTATAGATCTCGGTGAGGGCGCGTCGCTGTCGTGCCGTCAGTCCCGGGTCGGTAGAGATGGCAGCAACAAATGAGGCATGCTGAGTGCGCCGCTCCTCGTCGTGATCACCATCCTCCGCTCCCGGCTCATGAGCATCGTCGGTGCGTGGACGCAGCGTCTCCGGTGAGACGCCCAGTGTGGTGGCAATCGTCTCGAGCACGTCGGCCGATGGAGCGCGCAGCCCGTGCTCGATCTGAGAGAGGTAGGGGTTGGAAATGCCAGCCATTGCCGCAACCTGGCGCATCGACAGCTCGGCCAGCTCTCGTTGCCGTCGGATGATCTCGCCAACCAGATTCTCCGGTTCGCCAGGATACATGGCTACATCCTAGAGACCTTCGGGTGTGATGCGTCTCGCACTCGCTCTGCTAGCTTAGCTAGCGTTTCCCGGCTAATATTGCATGCGTTGAAACCAAACCAATCTGGGAGAACCACTATGACCACGACCACAACGACCGACAGGATCAATGACTTCACCGAGGGCTTCGGCGAGGCGACCGAACGCTACCGTGCCATCAACGAGAAGCTCGTCGAAAGCGGCAAGAAGACCGCCAACGCCGCGCTCGATGGATACGAGAAGACGGTCGCAAGCTACGTCGATTTCAGGCAGCAGCTCGCGGAAACCACGCAGCTCGACTGGGTCAGCACCGTTGTCAAGGCGCAAAACGACTTCATCACCGAGGTCAGCGCGGCCTACACCTCTGCTGTTCGGGATGTGCTGAAGTAAATATGCTCGAGCTGTGAAGGCAGAGCAGTCGGCGGATGATCAGCTGAGACTCGGCGAGATCATCCGCCGGCAGCGAGAGCTGGCCGAGTTGTCGATGCGCCAGGTTGCGGCAATGGCTGGCATTTCCAACCCCTACCTCTCCCAGATCGAACGTGGGTTGCGGGCCCCTTCGGAAGAGGTGCTTCGGGCAATCGCGGAGTCTCTCAACGTTTCTGCCGACGTGCTTCGCGGTAATGAGCCATCAAATGGGTCGGTCGAAGTCATCGAGGCCATCCAGTCCGATCCAGATTTGACCGCCTCACAACGGCGCTCACTGATCGAGGCGTACGAGGCGCTGCGCCAGGTCACTGTCAAACGACGCAGAGGTCGGGGGACTCGGTGAGCGAGGCGACAGCGCCACGGCCCGGCGCGGACAACCAATGGGACACGATCGACCAGGCGGTTCGCGAGCAGCTCGGCCTGCTCCTGACGGCCAGCACGAATTTCATCGGCAGCAGCCAACTGATGGGTCGCCTGGATCCCATCTCGCTGTTCCCCGCGGTGCTGCGTACCAGTGTTGCCGCGGCTGCCCGGCCCGACAAAGTGGCCAACGTCCTAACGGTCACCGCGGTGGAGATGCTTCGGGCCACCGCAGCTGCTTCCGTGCGCGCAGTCGGCGGCACCCCGGCGTACCAGCCGAAGCGGCCCAGGGACAAGCGGTTTGCCGATCCAACGTGGGGCGGGAATGCCGCGTATTGGCTGCTGAGGGAGCTCTACCACGGGTGGGAGCAGTCGCTGCTCGCCATTGTCCGTGACGCCGACACGCCACCTCAGGTGAGACAGAAGGCGGAGTTTGCGGTTCAGCTGATGATCGACGCCCTGGCTCCCACCAACTTCGTCCCGGGAAACCCCGCAGCGATGAAGAAGGCGCTGGAGACAGGCGGCTTGTCCCTAGCCAAGGGTGCGCGCAACTTCGTCCACGATCTGCTGACCAATCAGGGTGTGCCGCGGCAGGTGATCCCGGGTGCGCACGCCGTAGGTAAAGACATGGCCGTGACTCCCGGCAAAGTCGTGTTCGCTAATGACTTGATGGAACTGATCCAGTACGCGCCCAGCACTGCCGAGGTACATGAGATCCCGCTGTTGTTCAGCCCGCCTTGGATCAACAAGTACTACGTGATGGATCTTGCTCCGGGTCGCAGTCTCGTGCAGTGGGCCGTCGATCACGGTCACACCGCATTCATGATCAGTTATCGCAACCCTGATCAGCGAATGCGCCATGTCAAGATGGACGACTACTTGATTTCGGGCCCGGTGGCGGCCCTTGAGGTGGTCGGCGACATCACTGGTGCGGACAAGATCAACCTGCTCGGGCTGTGTCTCGGCGGCACCCTGACTATGGCAACTCTTGCCTATCTGGACGCAGTGGGGATGGAGTCGATCAACTCGGCGACCTTCCTGAATACCTTGATCGACTTCAGTGAACCTGGCCTGCTCGGCGTCTTCACCGATGAAGCCACCATCAGCCGGTTGGAGCGGACCATGAAACGCACCGGCTTCCTGCCGAAAGAGGACATGCAGCGCTCCTTCAACCTGCTCCGCACCAACGATCTGATCTGGAACTACGTGGTGAGCAGCTGGCTGATGGGCGAGGAGCCGCCGGCCTTCGACCTGCTCAGTTGGAACAATGACTCGACCCGGATGCCAGCGGAGATGCACACCTTCTATCTGCGTAGCTGCTATGTGGAGAACCAACTCGCTCGCGGCGTGATGGAACTTGCCGGACAAAAACTTGATCTTGGAAAGGTCGACCAGGATTTGTACTTCCTGTCTGCCGAGCAAGATCACATCGCACCGTGGCGCAGCTCTTATGCCGGTGCCCGGCTGCCTGCGGGGAGCGTACGGTTCGTGCTCTCCAACTCCGGGCACATCGCAGGCATCGTCAACCCGCCGAGTCCGAAGTCTCTGTATCGGGTGATGGAGAGCGGCCAGCCGTTACCAGCCGATCCCGCCGATTGGCTGGCTGCGGCGACAACCTATTCCAGGACCTGGTGGGAGGACTGGGCCGAATGGATTGCGGCTCGAGCCGGGGCCAAGCGCAAGCCGCCGCAGCTGGGCAGCCAGAAATATCCGCCGATCACGGACGCACCGGGAACGTACGTGCTCGAAGGCTGAGCGCGGCGCGTCAGTCCTGGCGAGGGACTCGGCTGCCCGAGCCTTGGACTACATGTCCATGCCGCCGTTGACTCCCCACACCTGACCGGTGATGTAGGAGGAGTCGTCAGCGGCCAGAAATCCCACAATCCGTGCCACCTCCTCGGGGCGACCCAGGCGACGGAGTGGAATTTGCATCTTGATCCTGTCGAGCACCTTCTCCGGTACCGCCGCGACCATCTCGGTCAACGTGTAGCCCGGCGTGACGGTGTTCACCGTTACTCCGATGCTGCCCTCATTGAGCTTGCCTGATCGCTCCAGCAGGAAAGCGGCCTCGCGAGCGAAGGTCTTGGTCAGCCCGAAGAGGCCTGATTTGGAGGCCGCGTAGTTCGCCTGCCCGATGTTGCCCATCTCGCCGATGATCGAGCTGACATTGATGATCCGGCCGCTGCCTCGCTCGACCATGTGCCCGAGCACGGCCTGTGACAAGAAGAAGGCTCCCGAAAGGTTGACGTCCAAGACTTTGCGCCAGTCATCGTCGGTGAGCTTGAGAATGGTCTTGTCGATCGTGATACCGGCGTTGTTGATCAGGATGTCGAGCCGGCCGTGTTGCTCCAGGACTTCGTTGATCACCCGGCGGCAGTCGTCCGGCGAGGCGACATTGCCGCGGTGGGTACTCACCGGTGCGGAGAATCGGTCGGCAAAGTCCCGCGCGAACTGATCGGCGCGTTCCACGTTCCCGCTGAAACCGGCCGCAACGGTCGCGCCTTGTGAGGCCAGCTCCTCTGATATGGCGGCGCCGATTCCTCGGGTACCGCCGGTGACCAGCGCTACCCGACCGGTGAGCTTGGAACCCACCGGTTGGCTGGCGCGCTCCTCGGCAACATTGACGGTGGCGGATTCACTCACGGGTCCTCCTCGGGTAGCTCACACAGTGGTGTCGGGTTGATCTGATCGTCGCGCATTGCCCGATTGAGACACAACCGTGCGCCGCCAGGCTCGCCTCACCGCACAGGGCTAGACATGAAGTGCAATTGATTCCAGATGGCGTGTATTCACCACCTTGTGCGCCCGACGCAGAAGAGCGAGTCCAGTGCGGCACGAGTCCGGCAAGAGCGCCTGCAGGGTCGAGATCAGCACGGTACGCTGCCGCCTGGTCCAACGGACAAGTCGAGCCGAGACCTGCCATAGCACGCACACCGACTCTGCACAGAAGGATGCACTATGCCAGCCCACGCCTCGCCGGATGCCGGGCAGTCGGAGGACCCGGCCGGGCTGCTGACTCGACGCCGGTTCCTTACCTACGTCGTCGCAGCCCCCGTACTCACTGTTGCCGCCAGCAGTGTGATAACACCGGGCAAGGCGTACGCCGTCGTACCCAGCCCGCCGCAGCCGGAGAACATCCTGGACTTGGGCGATGTCATGGTGGCGGCGACCAAGCAAGTTGAGGACCTTCTCGTGCTCGAGGTGACGCCGGACAACCGCGTCGTCTTCCGGGTCCCACGCGCAGAGGTCGGGCAGGGCATCACGACGGCGCTCGCGATGGTGGTTGCCGACGAGATCGACGCGCGCCTGACTGACGTCGAGGTTCCGTTGGAGGAGGCTCGCCAGGACTTGGGCACCGCGCAATCCACCGGCGGGTCATCCTCGGTTCGCGCACTGTGGGACCCGGTGCGCTCGATTGCGGCGGAGGCCCGTGCCCGTTTGGTTACGGCGGCGGCGGAGCGATGGGACTTGCCTGCACGTTCTTTGAGCACCCGAGACACCGCGGTCTGGGCCCCCGACGGGCGCTCCGCCACGTACGGCTCACTCACCGAAGCGGCTGCCGAGGTGGCTGTACCAGCGGTATCCACTGATCCGAAGCCCTCCTCGGAGTACCGCCTCATCGGCAAGTCGACGCCCCGAATCGACGCCCGGAGCATCGTGACCGGGCAAGCAAGGTTCGCGCTCGATGTCGATGTCTCTGGCGCGTTGCCGACAGTCGTGATCAGACCCCCGACGCTCAAAGGCACGGTCGAGTCCTACGACGGATCAGCGGCGCTGCGGATGCCTGGAGTGATGGCCGTCACCGAGCTGCCGAGCGGGGTCGCGGTGACCGCGAAGACATTCGACCAAGCCCTGAAGGCACGCTCGGCCGTCGATGTGACCTGGGGGCGTGGCACGGTTGACGGGGTCTCTGACGCAGAAATCAAGGAGCGGCTCGCCAAAGCGATCCCATCGTCGACCCTGCCAGCACTGCTGGACCAGCGAGTCGTGGACGCGACCTTTGACTTCGCATTCGTCAACCACGCTCCTATGGAGGTCGGCAGCGCGGTGGCCGATGTCCAATCTGGGTCTGCAGAGGTCTGGCTGGCCACCAAGTCCCCGACCGGCGCCCAGTCGGCGGTCGCTGAGGCCGTCGAGCTCGACGTTGATCAGGTGACCCTGCACGTTGTCCGCGGCGGCGGCTCCTTCGGGCGCCGGATCTACCACGAGCCGGCAGTCGAGGCAGCGCTGGTGTCGCAGGCGATCGGCAAGCCGGTGAAGTTGATGTGGACCCGCAACGATGACATGCGCCATGGCCGGGTACGACCGCGCAGCCACCACAAGTTGCGCGCCGTGCACGCAGCCGGTCAGGTGCTGTCTTATGAGCACCGCATGTCGTGTGTGGAGCTGGACCTGGGCAGCGGCACCGGGCAGGCGCTGGTGGATGCCGGCTACGTCAACCCGACAGTCGGTTCGGCGTTCTACACCCTCAGCCAGTCCTGTCCGTACCACTTCGGAGTCGTTACCGAAAGCCTCAACGAAGTCTCCTACGACATGCCGACCGCTACCTGGCGGTCCGTCTACTCCGGCCAGGCCCGTACAGCTGAGGAGATCCTCGTCGACGAGATCGCGAAGGCGCTGGGAACCGATGCGGTCGTGATGCGCAAGAAGTTCCTCAAAACGGCCGAGGCTCGCGCTGTGCTCGACAAGGTCGCCACCGAAGGCGAGTGGGGTCGAGCCATGTCGTCGGGGACCGCTCAGGGCGTGGCTTTACACGGCGAATATCGATCGATCGCGGCATGCCTGGTCGAGATCGACTGCAGGGGTACGAAGCCGCGCGTCACGAAAGCCGTCATGGCCCTGGACGTGGGGCGCCAGGTGAATCCGAGTGGCCTGCGAGCCCAGGCCATGGGCAGCCTCATGGATGGGATCAGCACGGTGCTGCTGGCCGGCAATCACCTGGATGACGGCGCTTTCCGTGAGGGCAGCTTCAGCGACTTCCAGTACGCCCGCCAGGCAGACGCGCCATTGGAGTGCGACGTGCACCTTGTCGGCGGAACCGGTAAGCCCGGCGGAGTCGGCGAGCTATGCGTGCCGGCGGCAGCTGGTGCTGTGGCGAACGCCTACGCCCGCGCAACAGGCAAGAAGCCCCGTACCTTCCCGATCAACTTCTGAGGAGCTCTCGGTGCCCAGCTATGCATTCAAGCTCAACGACAAGAACGTCACCGTCGAGGCGCCGGCCGACATGTCCCTGCTCTGGGTGCTGCGCGACCTGCTCGGTGTGACGGGGCCGAAGTACGGCTGCGGCGTCGGTGTGTGCCGAGCCTGCACCTGCCACGTGAACGGCCAGGCGGTTCAGGTATGCACGCTCACCGCGGCTGACGTCGTGGGAAAGAAGGTCACCACGATCGAAGGCCTAGCTCCCGACGGTGGCCTGCACCCAGTACAACAGGCCTGGATGGACGAAGACGTGGCACAGTGCGGCTTCTGCCAGCCCGGGCAGATCATGCAAGCCGCGGCACTGCTGAAGGCTAAACCGAGGCCTTCCGACGCCGACATCGACAAGATCATGAACGTCTGCCGCTGCGGCACGTATTGCCGGATCCGCAAGGCGATCAAACGGGCCGCCACGACGTGAATCCGGTCACGCGGAGCGCTCCCATCCGGCCGGGTGCCGTCGATGCCACCGCGGGTGGTGCAAGCGCCCCAGCCGGTTTGCTGCTCGCCGCAGGGGCGGGACGTCGCATGGGCACACCCAAGGCCCTTGTCGAGAACTGGCTGGCCCGTGGCATCGACGTCCTTGGTGCGGCTGGCTGCACCCCGATCGTGGTGGTCCTTGGGGCGGCAGCAGCGCAGGCGCGCGCCCTGCTGCAAGGCCGTGCCGCGATCATTGCGACGGCCCATGACTGGAGCGCTGGCCTCAGCGCGTCCCTCCGGGCGGGGATTGCCGCGCTGCCCACTAGCGCACCCGCCGTTGTTGTGATCCTGGTCGACCTTCCCGACGTCGGAGAGACCGTAATTCGCCGGGTTCTTCAGAAGGGTGCGGCGCCAACCACGTTGACGCGGGCCACCTACCACGGATGGCCCGGGCATCCGGTGGTTCTGGGCAGGGCCCACTGGCCGGGAGTCATCGCGGCCGCCCACGGCGATGCCGGCGCCCGCGCGTACTTCGACCGGAACGCGCCGGCGCTGGTCGAGTGCGCGGACCTGGCGTCGGGCCGGGATATCGATTATCAGGGGACGCGATCTCCAGCGGGGGTCTGGCATGCGTGAGGTGATGCGCGAGCTGGCTGGCTGGTGGGGGGCCGGAGCAACGGTGGGAATGGGTACGGTTGTCGCGATTCGCGGCTCATCACCGCGTGAGCCGGGGGCCTCGATGGTCGTTGGCCCAACTGGAGAAGTGGTCGGCTCGGTCTCCGGCGGCTGCGTCGAGGCCGCGGTGTACGAGCTCAGCAGGGAAGCCGCCGCCACCGGGAAGCCGGCATTGGTGCGGTACGGGAGCTCAGGCGGCGACCCCTACGCGCCAGGACTGACCTGCGGCGGGAGGCTGGATGTCTTCGCCTCCCCGGTGAGCGCCGACACGTTCCCGGGCCTTGACGGCGTCGCGCGGGATGTGTACGCCGGCCGACCCGTGGCCGTCGCGACGATTGTCGAGCACCCCGATGCCGCCATCGTCGGACAGCGACTGGTGGTACGCCCGCAGCAGCCAGGCATGGCCGATCGACCCGCACCGGCGTCGCTAGATTCCAGCGCGTCGCTACCGGGAAGGGTCGGCGACGCTGTGACGGCTGATGCGCGGGGACTCCTCGCTGCTGGCCGCAGCGAGTGCCTCAGCTACGGCCCCCGGGGGCAGCGGCGTGGGGAGGGGTTGCAGGTCTTCGTGCAGTCGTTCGCTCCTCCGCCGCGCATGCTCGTACTCGGCGGCATCGACTACGCCGCAGCCGTGGCCAGAATCGGCAGCTTCCTGGGGTATCGGGTGACCGTCTGCGACGCCCGCCCGCTGTTCGCGACGCCTGACCGATTCCCTGACGCGGCCGAAGTAGTTGTGGATTGGCCGCACCGCTATCTGCAGCGGGAAGCTCAGGCCGGCAACCTTGATGTGAGAACCGTTGTCTGCGTTCTCACGCACGACCCGAAGTTCGACGTACCGGTCCTTTCTTTGGCGTTGCGACTCCCGCAGCTCGGATACATAGGCGCGATGGGCTCGAGGCAGACCCACCTGGAACGCCTGGAGCGGCTACGGGCCGCCGGGCTGACCGACATCGAACTGTCCCGATTGTCGAGCCCGGTCGGCCTCGATCTGGGAGGCCGGACGCCGGAGGAGACCGCCGTCAGCATCGCAGCGGAGATCATCGCGGCTCGATCAGGGGCCTCCGGCGCCCGCCTTCGGGATCTCGACAAGCCAATTCATCGACCCGGCAGCTGAGGCCTCGTCGCGACCTGCTAGGCCGGCGACCTCTCTCCGCACAGAGCCAGGAATGAAGCCCGAATTCGCGCGAACGGGCCGCATTCGCGATCGTGTGGGGAGAAACGCCCGAAAAACGATGGGAATGCGGCACACTCGTCGGGTGACAAGCACTCTCGGCCAAGATCATCTAGCCAGCACCGAAGCCGCGACTGACCTGTGGCGTACGGCGGTGGTCTACCAGATCTACCCGCGCAGCTTTGCCGACAGCAACGGTGACGGGATCGGGGATCTGCCAGGCATTACCTCACGTGTCCCGTACCTGCGGTCGCTTGCTGTGGATGCGGTGTGGTTGAGCCCGTTCTATCCCTCGGCACTTGCCGATGGCGGCTATGACATTGATGATCATCGCCAGGTCGACCCGCGGCTCGGCAGCCTGGCGGACTTCGATGCGATGGTCAGTTCGCTGCATGCTGCGAATATCAAGGTGATCGTCGATATCGTGCCCAATCACACCTCCAATCGGCACCCTTGGTTCATAGCGGCTCTAGCCGCGGGTCGCGGTACTCCGGAACGTGATCGTTATCTCTTCCGCGACGGCCATGGCCGAGGCGGTGAGTTACCGCCCAACGACTGGGAATCGCTCTTCGGCGGATCGGCCTGGGCACCGGCTGGCGACGGCCAGTGGTATTTCCACTGTTTCGCCGCCGAGCAGCCGGACCTCAACTGGGAGAACGAGGAGGTTCGCGAGGACTTCCGCCGCACCGTTCGCTTCTGGGCCGACCGCGGAGCCGACGGGTTTCGGATCGATGTGGCCCACGGCCTGCGCAAGGACATGTCCGAGCCGTACCAGCCGGGGGGTGAGATTTCCGACCTGATGCGAGAGGACGGCTCGCATCCGCTCTGGGATCGCGACGACGTTCACGAGATCTACGCCGACTGGCGGCGGATCTTCAACTCCTACGATCCGCCGCGGTACGCAGTCGCGGAGGCCATTGTGCATCCGTCGCGGCGGGCCCGGTACGCCTCGGCCGACAGTCTCGGGAATGCGTTCAACTTCGACATGCTGGACGCCGATTGGCGGGCCGACGACTATCGCAGCGTGATCAACAGCGGCATCGCCGACATGATCAGCAACGGCTCGACGACCAGCTGGCTGCTCAGCTGCCACGACACGCCACGGGTGGCGACTCGCTACGGGCTGCCACTGGAGAAGGATCGCCTTGCCCAGCAGGTTGCCCGGGCGTGGCTGCTGAACGACGGCGCAACGCCACGGCTGGACCCGGCACTGGGGGAGCGGCGCGCCCGTGCCGCGATCATGATCTTGCTGGCGCTGCCGGGCTCGACCTATATCTATCAGGGAGACGAGCTGGGCCTCCATGAGGTGGCCGACCTGCCGCGGGAGGCCCTCGAGGACCCGATGGCCAGCCGTTCGACCAAGGAAAAGGGCCGTGACGGATGCCGAGTGCCGCTGCCCTGGAGCTCGGACGGGCCGTCGTACGGGTTCGGTGCACAAGCTGCGCACTTGCCCCAACCGGACTGGTTCAGCGCTTACGCGGTCAGCGTTCAGGAGGCTGATCCACGCTCCACGCTCAATCTCTACCGGCGCGCGCTCGCCCTTCGCGGGGGCCTGTTCGCAGGCAACGACTTCGGTTGGGTCGATTCCGAACCGTCGGTGCTGCACTTTGCATGCGGCGATGGCGTACGGTGCGTGACCAACTTCGGTGCCGACCCCGCCTCGCTGCCGCCGGGCGAGGTGATCTTGGGTAGCGCCCCACTTGCTGATGGCCGGCTGCCCAGCGACACCACGGTCTGGCTGCGAACGGGGTAACGGCGAGCCATGAAAGCTGACGTCTGGTGGCACGGTGAGTTTGCCGCCGTGCAAAGGTCCATAGACCTGAGGCATGATCAGTTTGCACAGGGAGGCCGGAAGTAATGAGTGAGGTCGTCGTACTGGTGGGGACCAAGAAGGGCCTGTGGGTCGGTCGTTCTGATGAAGAACGGCAGGAGTGGAAATGGTCGGAGCCGCAGTTTCTCATGGAGGCCATCTACGGCACCGGCATCGACACGCGAGGCACGCAGCCCAGGCTCTTCGTCAGTGGTACGAGCGAACATTGGGGTCCGGGAGTCTATTACTCAGAGGACCGTGGATACACCTGGACCGAAACCCAGGGTGCCGCGGTACGTTTTCCCCAAGAGTTCGGCAGCAGTGTCGAGCGGGTCTGGCAAATCCAGCCAGGCGGTCCGAACGATCCTGACGTGATCTACGCCGGCACCCAGCCCTCGGCGCTGTTTCGTTCCACGGATCGGGGCGAATCATTCAGCTTGATCCAGTCGCTCTGGGATCACCCGCATCGCGAGCAGTGGGCCGCTGGTTATGGCGGGCAGGCGATCCATTCAGTGCTGCCCGATCCCAGCGATCCAGCCCACGTCACCGTGGCGATGTCGACTGGCGGGGTCTACCGGACCTACGACGGTGGCGAGACCTGGGGCCCCGCAAACGCAGGCATCAAGGTGGACTTTGCGCCGGATCCGTTCCCCGAGTTCGGACAGTGCGTGCACAAGATCGCTGCACATCAGGAGGCACCGAACCGGATCTTCGCGCAGAACCACGGCGGGGTCTACCGCTCTGACAACGGTGGCGACCAGTGGACGTCGATCGCCGACGGTCTCCCGGCTGACTTCGGATTTCCCATCGTGGTCCATCCGCGCAAGCCGGACACCGTGTTCGTGTTCCCTCTGGTCGGTGGTGCTGAGCGTTTCCCACCCGGTGGCAAAGCACAGGTCTGGCGGTCCGAGGACGCGGGCGAGAGTTGGACGCCGTCGGAGTCTGGCCTACCGGATCGGTTCTACGCGGCCGTGTTGAGGGATGCCATGACCGCCGACAACGCCGAGCAGTCGGGCCTCTACATTGGCGCTCGCGACGGGTCGGTGTTCGTCAGCACTGATGACGGGGCTGGTTGGCGTCAGATCGTGGAGCATCTGCCGGACGTACTCTCCGTACGCGCCGCAGTCGTGTAACGCCCGACCTACTCGTCGCTGTTGCGCACCGGGCCGGTGGTGCCGCGCACGACGAGCTCGACCCGGAGCTCCTCCAGCTCCTGCTCCTCCAGATCCCGCTGCGAGCCGTTCCCGTTGTGTTCGTCTGCCGCAAGGGCCCCGATCATCGCAAGCGCGGCTCGTTCCCCTTGTTCGTGGGCATGCTGATCAACGGTTGTCAGACCCCACCACTGTGACATCGGATGATCATCGAAAGCCGCAATGGACACATCGTCCGGACACCGGAGCCCGGTAGCGCGCAGGGCAGCCATTGCTCCGAAGGCCATCTCATCGGTGTGACAGAAGATCGCTGTCGGAACTGGGCGGCCGCTGGCGAAAAGTTCCTTCATCGCTCGCTCACCGTCTACAGCGTGGCAGTCGCCAGGCCGTATGACATTGCGACTGTCGATGTCGAAGCCGGCTTCTCGGATGGTGTCCCGCAGGCCGTCAGTCCGCTGGTCCCAGACGTGATAATCGGGCTTGCCCGGCATTCGTCCGTCAAAGATCCCGATGTTGCGATGACCCAGTGAGAGGAGGTGCTCGGCGACCAGTCGCCCTCCCGCCCGGTTGTCGACGAAGATTCCCGGCACGCTGGTCATCGGTGAACCCGGGGCACTCACCGGCACGCTGGCTGAGTCTGGGCTCTCCTCATTCCGTTCGATCGATATGGTCCCTGCGAAGAGAAGCGCGTCGCGGCCTCGACCGGCACCGAGCTCGCGAAACAGTTTGCGGAACTGCGGAGAGTCCACGTCCAAAAAGTCGGAGTCGAC
>JAJTCL010000343.1 GCA_021323255.1 Propionibacteriaceae bacterium
TGCGCCTTTCAAGGCGCAGAACATGTCGAACAACTCCTGTGTGTGCAGCGACGGTTCCGAGATCGGCCGCGCGCAATACCTCCAGGCACAGGCCGCCGGGGTTGCGCCCGAATCGGCGATGAACCCGGTGCTCCTGAAGCCCGGTAGCGATCACCGATCGCACGTCGTGCTCCGGGGCCGGCTGTGCGGCAGCTTGGAATCTGGGGAGTACGCGACCGGGCGCGGTCACCTGGCAGCCGCAGCATTCTCGGCTTACGACGAGCTCGCGAGTCGCTTCGAGGTGATCGTCTGCGAGGGTGCCGGATCGCCTGCAGAGATCAATCTGCGAGCCGGCGACTACGTCAATCTCGGGCTGGCACGGGCCAAGAAGCTGCCGGTCGTGGTCATCGGCGACATCGATCGTGGGGGAGTCTTTGCCTCGCTTTACGGCACCGTGGCGTTGCTCGATGATGACGATCGGCGGTTGATCACGGCCTTCTTGATCAACAAGTTCCGGGGGGAGGTCGCGGTGCTGCAACCTGGCCTGGAGGAGCTCAGCAGGCGGACCGGTGTGCCGTGCGCAGGGGTACTGCCTTGGCTTCCGGACGTATGGCTGGATGCCGAAGACGCCCTCGAGGTGGCGGCTTGGCGGCGTCAGGGCGCGACCGAGAGTGCTCTCCGAGTAGCAGTCGTGCGGCTGCCGCGGCTGTCGAACGGCACCGATGTTGAGGCACTGGCGGCTGAGCCGGGTGTGGAGGTGCTCGTCACGACGGACGCGCAAGCGCTCGCGGCGGCCGATCTTGCGGTGCTGCCCGGTTCTCGTTCAACAGTCAGCGATTTGGAGTGGTTGCGTCGCACCGGCTTGTCGCAGGTGATCGACGCCCGGGCACGCCGGGGGGCGCCGGTGTTGGGCATCTGTGGTGGGTACCAGATGCTTGCACGGGTGATCGACGACCCGATCGAGTCAGGGCGCGGAGTGGTCGAGGGCCTTGGCCTGCTACCAACGAAGATCAGCTTCGGCATGGACAAGGTGCTGGGACGCCCTACCGGCACCTGGCGCGGGCACCAGATTGAGGGGTATGAGATTCATCACGGGACGGCAGAGATCGAGGGTGAAGCTGAGCCGTTCCTCGACGGCTGGCGCCGGGGTCAGGTGTGGGGGACGATGTGGCACGGGGCCTGGGAGAACGACGATTTCCGACGGGCTTGGCTGGCCGAGATCGCCGCAGCTGCTGGGTCCTCCTGGCGTTCTGAGCCGGAGGCGACCGGGTTTGGTCGGCGACGAGAAATCATGATCAATACGCTGGCAGATACGGTGGAGCAGCATGCCGATCTTGGTCTGCTGCTGGCTGGCACGCGGGTGGCTGGGCGGCTGTGACGCTTCAGGCGCTGGTCATCGGCATCGGGAGCGGAGACCCTGATCACTTGACTCGCGAGGCCGTGGAGGCGCTGAACCGGGTCGAGGTGTTCCTGGTGGCCGACAAGGGAGCTGCGAAGCACGATCTGGTCAAGCTGCGCGAGGACCTTTGCCGAGCGCTGATCACCCACGATCACTACCGCTTCGTCGAAGTGCCGGATCCAGAGCGCGGACCTGATCGGGAGCGCGATGCGACGGAGTATCAGGGGGGAGTAGCGGCTTGGCACGAGGCCCGTGCCCGGCGGTATGCCGAGATCATTGCCGCCGAGGTCGACGACGCCGGCACGATCGGTTTCCTGGTTTGGGGTGATCCGGCCTTCTATGACTCGACTATCCGCATCGTGAAGTCGATCAGGGAGCTTGGAGTTGATCTTGACCTGACTGTCATTCCCGGCATCAGCAGCATCCAGCTGCTCGCCGCCCGGCATCAGATCGTCCTGAACAGAGTCGGCCAGCCGATTCATGTCACCACCGGGCGGAGGCTGCTTGATGAGTACTCCGCTGCCCTCGGCGATGTAGTCGTCATGCTTGACGGCGAGCTGGCGTGTAGCGGCCTGGTCGAGCAATTCGATGACCTCATGATCTATTGGGGCGCCCAGCTGGGGCTGGATGACGAGGTGCTCATCTCGGGTCGATTGGGCGAGGTTATCGAGAAGATCAGAGTCAGCCGCGCGGCGGTGCGTGAGTCTCGTGGCTGGGTGATGGATACGTACCTGCTGCGCCAGTACCGCGAGTGACAGGACGTTGTCGGCGGTATGAGCCTCAACTTCGGGCGTGGTACGGATTCACAACTTGGATCCCGCAATCGTCGAAATCGCCTACGTTCCTCGTTGCCAGATTTGCGCGGTGAACCCATGCAATGCTGGCGATGATGGCGTCGGCTACCGAGATCGGTCGACCCGCACCCTCTCGTGCAGCGACTAGATCACCGTAGCGATCAGCCGCCTTGGCGTCGAAAAGCAGCAGTCGCTCCTGGGTCTCGCTGAACACGGCATTGGCTTGTTCCGTCAGGCGGTTACGGCGTTTACCGGCCGGTAGACGGGAGAGGCCATAACGAATTTCCGCTCGCGTCATGACCGTCGTATACAGCTCGTGACGCGGGACGGTATCAAGCCAGGCGTCGATGTCCGCCCCATTGGCCATCAAGGCCGCCACGATGTTGGTGTCAAGAACGATCATGAGCCAAATGTGATCGGTCGCTGCGCTGCGGTCTTGCGGTCCGGCCTCACGAGCTCGATCCCAGTGCCCGAAAAGTGCTCACGAATGCTGGCCACAAGATCCACCGGCTCATCGCTCGTCTCAACGGCGGCGGCCAGGATCAATCTCGCCTCAGCCTCCATTGACCGACCATGCCGAGCCGCGCGCTGGCGGAGCTTTTCTTTCACTTCTGGATCCAAATCGCGAACCGTGAGCATGCTCATAGCGAATCACCTCTTGGTGACAACCTTACTCATGTGCATTCATTGCATGCACTTAGGCGTCGGATGGTGCTCTCCGGCCAACGATCCTCACTGGCCATACCCCTGACGAGCGACCGAGGTGGGATGCTTGGTGCGTACCTGGCCTTTGAGACTGACTGGCAGCCACATGACCACAAACGAAAGCCGCAGTACCGCGCCGGATGTGAAACCCGAACGAGACCCGCTTGGGATGATCAACGGCGAAGGGGTCATCACCGGCACTGTGGTGTCCTCTGCCGTCATCGCAGCAGCGGTTGGGCATCTGGAGGAAACGCGGCTCGTGATCGCGATTCTCGCAACCGCGTTCATCTACTGGCTGGCGCACCTCCATGCTCGGACGCTGGGTGACGCTGTCAAACACCGCACGCATCCGGTAGACGCGCTGAAAGAAGCACTCGCTGAGACGTGGCCGATCCTCGCAGCGGCCCTGGTGCCTGCCGTCATCTTGATCGTCACCCAGCTGGCTGGCGCTGAGATCCGTACCGCGGCTTGGATTGCTGTGATCACCAGCACTGTCTTGTTGACGGCCTATAGCTTCTTTGCGGGCCGGCGCGGTGGACTCGGCCTCGGGGGCAGCCTGGTGAGCGCTTCGGTGGG
>JAJTCL010000040.1 GCA_021323255.1 Propionibacteriaceae bacterium
CACCACGGGAACGAACTGAGTACGGCTGGAGCGTTGTGTCCTGCCTGCCCGGTGCCATGGGAGACCCGCAGACCGCAGCCACCGGAGCCGTCATGCGTCCCTCGATGCTTCGTCAGTACGCTCGCCAGGCGGGCTTCGGCACGGTCGAGGTCCTTCCGATCCACACCGACTACTGGCGCTTCTACCGACTGCTCCGGTGAGGCCGACCCGGGTCTTTCCGGTCTAGCCAAGCCGAGCCCGGCCGCTGGGCCATCTGAGAGCGACTGCTACACCGCAGATGCGTGCGCCAGTCGTGGCGCCCGGTGGGCTGCAACCATGCCTGTCCCGCAAAATCAGCTCGCGCGTGTCAGCGGTGCTGGCCCAACGAACCGCTGGAGAAGCCGCATGAGTCCACAAGGACCCACACCACGGGAGATGGACGGTCGGGATATTCGGCACGGAGGCCCCTAGTCGGTTGAGACTTTCGACCCCTCCGCTGATCTGCGTGCACGGCAGGCTGGACGGGATGGGACCGAGCGTGGTGCGTCTTTCAACTGATCCTGAAGATCCAGCCGACCTGGGGAATGACTGTCAGCCGGATGCCGTTGTGAAGACGTACGCAACGACGCGCTCTGATCTGACATCTGGACGGCTTCGAGTGCCGTTTGCTACCGAGAAGGTCTCCAAACATGCCCACCGATACATCCATGCTGCCCCGGCGCGCCCTCCTAGAGCGCGACGACTCGGCCACACCTCCGCGTCGAGAGTCGCTGTTGAGAACCGACCGTCGCCGCCCGGCCGCCCCGCCCCGGACGAAGCGCGGCGGCGGACATTTGCTCCCTCTGCTGCTGTCTGACGAGAGCCGGCAGCCGGCTTCTGATCCCTTGCTCCTGCTCGGGCCCAATGGCGGACCGCTCTGGACCTCCCGCACCCAGTAGGAGCCGTCCGGGTTCCTGATCGTCCCTCGTCCTTTATCGTCACTGTGCCAATAGGTCGACCCTTCACCGGAACGCATTTCCCCGGGGACCGGCCTTGCAGGCGGAACCTGAGGTCGCTGATGATGGGTCGGGGAAGCGTTCAGGCGAGGAGATCTTCCTGTCAGCGCCAGTTCGGCGATGTCTGCGGGTGAATCGCCTCAGGTTCGACGTCGGTCTCGTTGTTACCAGCCGAGGGAGCTGTGCTCCCGGCTTCCCGATTGCGAAGCATGGTGAACGCGTCACGCGGAAAGTCTTGAGTCAGGGAGATAAACCAGGGCCGCAGCCAGGAGCAGATTCGGCATGACATCGAATCCCAACGGACTGATGCCGACTAGGAACAGGATCGCTCCAAGGATGCCGACCTTGACCCAGCCTCCCCGGCTGAGAATCAATACGCCAATGTCAGCTCAAGAATCAACATGACGATCCCGGAGGCGCGTGGGTTCGGTTCAGTCAGGAAGAGACCTATCTGCCGGTAGAAAGGGAGCAGTGCCTTCTCAGCGAATCTGACGTACCCCTCGGGATTTGTGATCACCAAGAGTCCATGCACGACAAGCCCCATCCCGCCGAAGAATCCCCCGACGAAGAGCCGCGCCGGCTGCTGTGAGAAAGAGTGACCGGCCAGATGTCGAGCTTGGTGAATTCCATCCCCAGGGGGTGGGCTAGTTGGCCAGTCGGCGGTGGGCTCGATGGAGGTAGCTTGGCCTATGGCCGTCCGGCGATTCGTGTGGCGAACCTGCTATGAGGCATTGGCGAAACGTGTGTCGACGCCGGACTGGGCATTCATGAACTACGGCTTTGCCCCCACTGCGGTAGATGTCGACCCGCCGCCTTTGCGGTCGAGCGATGAACGGGATCGGCTGTGCATCCAGCTGTATCTGGATGCGATCGACAACTGCGATTTGCGCGGCGGCGCCTCGTACATCAGCCGCTACCTGCACCCACGCTCCATGACGGGGATGGACTTCTCCCAGGAAGCGGTGGACCTGTGCAACCGGCACCGCCTTGCCGCCGGCTTGTCCTTCGTGTGTGGCGACGCCCAAGCAATGCCGTTCCTTGCCTCGTCCTTCGACGCCGTCGTCAATATCGAGTCCTCCCATTGTTATGAGTCCATGGACACTTTTCTCGCCGAAGTGTGCCGGGTGCTGCGACCTGGTGGCCGGTTTCTCTTCGCCGATCTGCGCAGCTTGGACGGCGTCAAAACGCTGCGGGAACAGTTCAACGCCTGCGACCTGACAGTTGAGAAGGAGACCGACATCACAGCCAACGTTCTAACCGCCCTGCAGCTGGACAATGCCCGAAGCTTGAATTGATCAACGCCATGATCCCGCGAATGTTTCACCGGCCGTTTCGTGCGTTCGCCGGCATCGCGGGAACAAGGAACTACACCGGGCTCGAGAGCGGGAGACTGCGCTACCTCAGCGCACGGCTGGCAAGGAGCAGCCCAGCAGATGCCTAACTGCCCATGCCCCCCAAGGTCAGGCGCCGTCGGAGGGGTCCGCTGGCGGGATGTTGTGGTTGAGGCGGAAGAGGTTGTCCGGGTCGTAGCGGCGCTTCAGGTTGCGGAGCCGATCCCAGGTGCGGCCCGGGTAGGCAGCACGGACCGTCTCCCCGTGCTCCTCGCCCAGGAATCCCACATAGCCGCCCGCGTCGTCCTTGCCGAGTGAGTCGGCGACACCGGCGACCCACGCGTCGTGGGTGGCAGCCTCGGCCGGATCCGTATACATCGCCGCGATGTTCACAAACAGCCTGCGGTCGCGGTGGCCGAAGGCGGTGGTGTCGCTCGGGACCCGCGCCAGCGCGCCGCCGAGCACCCGCAGCTGGACGGCCTTCATCATCGCCGTCGACTGGTGAAGCTGCTCCAGGATCGTCCCAGCGTCCGCCGGTGCGAGGGCATCGGCGAAGAAGTTGGTACCGGCCATGAAGGGGACCGGCGGCCCCTCACCTTCGTAAATCTCCGGGTAGCGCATCGGCCGCACCATGTCGGCGTACGGCCTGCCGAGCGCCCGGAACGGCGCCAGCACCCGCTCGGCCTGATCAACCGCGCCGATGTCGGCTAGCAGCGCTAGCAGCACCGGCTTGCCGTACGCCTCCTCGGGAATGAAAGGCATCGGCGGCGCCAGCATGACATTGGCAATCGTCGAGAGTTCCTCTGGGGCTGCTTCGGCCGCCTCGATAAAGCCAGTGATCACCTCGGGGGTGGCCGGCAGGATCAGTAGCCCGCCGACAATCTCCGAGATCTCGTGCAACCGCAGCTGGAGGCGGGTCGCAACGCCAAAATTGCCTCCGCCCCCGCGGACCGCCCAGAAGAGGTCCGGCTCGCTCTCCTCGCTCGCCTGTACTATCTCGCCGTTGGCGGTGACCACCTCAGCCGCCAGCAGATCATCGATCGTCAGCCCGTACTTCCGTACCAGGAAGCCGATTCCACCCGCAAGGGTGATCCCGCCAATCCCGACCGAGCCAGTGTCGCCCAAGCCCGTGGCACGCCCCCGCTCACCGACTGCGCTGGTGTACTCGCCCGCCGTGATCCCGGTCTCAACCCAGGCGGTCTTTGCGTCGGCGGCAATGTCGAGTCCGCGCATGCCAGAGAGGTCGATCACGATCCCGCCGTCGCTGGTCCCGTAGCCCGCACGGCTGTGGCCGCCACTCCGGACGGCTAGCTCGAGGCCGCTCTCGCGGGCGAGCGTGACCACGCGAGCGACGTCAACCGCACCTGCGACCCGCGCCACCGCGGCCGGCCGGCGATCGACGCCTTTGAAGAAGACCTGGCGTGCCTCGTTGTATGCGGCATCTTCTGGTCCGATCACCTCGCCCTTGAGGTCGGAGCGGAGATCGGAAATCGAGATGTGCTGGGAGTGCTGCGGCGTTGACGACACGGCGACTCCTTTCTTCGTCTAGGGGCCGACTCTCGGAATTGACCATATTCGGCCCAAGAACTCACCGGTCGGGGTGGCGCGGATCACCGGCGACGTTCCGCGAGCGCACGTCATGGGTACAAACGGGGTGCGCAGGTTACTTGAGCGCTGCGGAAGCCGATCGGCGGTCAATCCGCATGCGCCGTCCGTATCACACTTTCCACATGGGTTACTACCTGTTGGAGTACGCACTGATTGACGACTATCTGGCGCGGCGCGCCGGCTTCCGGGAGGCGCATCTAGCGCTGGCCAGGGAAGCCCATCGCCGTGGGGACCTGATCCTTGCGGGTGCCCTTGCCGAACCGCCCGATCGAGCGGTTCTGGTTTGGCGGACGGACGATCCCTCCGTTGTTGAGCGCTTCATTGACGATGATCCTTATGTTCACCATGGCTTGGTCACCTCCTGGACCATCCGACCCTGGACTGTCGTCGTAGGCGAGGGAACTGGACAAAGTTGAGGCTTGGCCATGCAGGTCGTCCCTCATCGCGCGGGGATGCCCGAAGCACGACACAGTGCACGCCCGAAAGACCAGAACTTTGTCTCCAGGCTCCTCAGCAGGCGAATACGTTCCAGCAGATGTCGTTGCGCTGTCGCTGATCGTCGACGACGAGGTCGCGGATCGCATCGGGCAGTTGCCTGCGCTGCCAGTAGCACTCCCGAAGGGCGGCCTGGTCACCCTCATTCTCATGCGCTGAACGCGTTGCCCTGATCGCATAGGCCGCAGCTCCGAGTTCGTGAGCAGCCACATGCGGAACGGCGGCGGCCTGCCCCGCGGAAAGTGCAGCGAACTTCGCGGCGCCGGAGACCTCGCGTGCAGCGGCATTCGACGTGAAGGCTGCTTTGCGCGCCTCACTCATCTTCACCTCGCCGCGAACCCAAGCCCGCGCTGCCTCTATCGCCCGACGGGGTCGACCGTCGTCAGGTCGGACCTGCTCGAAGTAATGAAGCACATGCTCTGTGCAGTCGGCTGCCCAAAGGGCCAAGAGCTGGTGGTCGCTATCCGACAAAGTGCCACCGCGACGCACGGTAATGAGTCGCGGATCACGCTTCGCCGGCAGGATTACGCGCGCCACTCACGCCTCCGACAAGATGGTGTGCTTCCGAAGGTTCATCGTCTCACGAGCGGTCGCCTTCGGATTTACGCGTTGCGACGCCTGGTGACGAATGCCCTTACGACGCCGCCCAGCCAGCCGCAGCGGCCCGCTCGCGGGGTTCCATGTATGGCACACGCTCCCGCGGGAACGCGTCTGAGTAGCCGGTTCGCTTGCGATCCAGCTCACAGCCCTTGGGGAATCGCCCTAGAGAACGGATATGAACTGCCCACTTGCCAGTGGGTGAGCCCAGTGACTTCCCAGGAGGGTCAGGCAGCGGCGACCAGTGCGTCGATACGAGCGACCTGCGCCGATGTCAACGGCCCGTGGGCAACCGCGCCGGCCTGTTCCCTGGCCTGTTCAGGTGTCCTGATACCGCCGAGCGCGATCGCCCTATGTGAGCGTGCCCAGACATATGCCAGCGCACCCTGAACCAGGGTGCGTCCGTCGGTACAAAGTTCTTCGCGAATCTCAGCCAGTCGTTGCCGCCACCGCGGCATGCCGGCCTCGGTGAAGTAGTCCCAATATGGCGTCTCCCGGCGGACATCACCGGGTGCCAGCTGGTCGCGCGAACGATATTTGCCGGACAGGAACCCCATCGCGAGCGGGCTACGAGCAAGTACGGCAAGATCGTGGGCCTCGCAGCGCGCCAGCGCATCGTCGTTCGCGCCGAAGACGTTCAGCTGCTGCTGCACCGCGACGCATCCAGCCCCTGCGGCGAAGACATCGATGACATCGGGGGCCTCGTTGGCCGTCCCGTAGCTGCGGATCTTCCCTTCAGCGGCGAGTTGGTCGAAAACCTCAACCACGGTCGGCGCCTGGTCCGCAGTGACCTCGCCCGGGTGCAGCTGGTACAGGTCGATGTGGTCGGTCCTCAGCCTACGCAGGCTTGCCTCGCAGGCCCGCCGAATGTAGGCCGGGGTTACGTCGATGCCATTACCCCTGCGCGTGGCCTCGTTGAAGACCAGCCCCACCTTGGTCGCAATAACCACCTCGTCGCGGAACGATGCGACCGCCTTCCCGAGAACGCGTTCAGCATGGCCACAGCCGTAGGCATCGGCCGTGTCAAACAGCCGTACGCCACCTTCGTACGCGGCGCGAACAGCGGCGATCGACACTTCATCGTCGACCTCACCCCAACCGGCGGGGGCGCCCGCAAACTCCCAGGGGCCACCCAGCGCCCACGTGCCGGCGCCGAGAGCAGTGACCTGCCACTGACCGACAGTCCGGATAGCCTCTGCGGACGCTGCTGGATTGCTCATTTGCCACCTTCGAAGTCGGTCGTGGACCGGCCAGATCCTGCACACCTTGGCGCAAGACGGCTGTGTGACGCCAGGCTACGAGCCCGGCTTTGCAAAGTGTGCGTTAGTCGTGGACTGTCGCCGGCGGCTGCTCAGGGTGTAGCCAGCGATCGCGCCGAGCATCGCCATGCCGGCGACGGCATCGATTGAGCCGGTCCAGCCGGGCTTGATGGCCATCGTCCACAGGATGCCGAGGGCGCCCGCGTCTGGTGCAGCGACCGACACCCATACTGCGGGCGCGGCGATGAACTCGCTGAGACGCCGTGGTATGGGCCCGTCTTTGGTGGCGGGAAGTTCTGCCGATTGTTGCGAAATACCGGCCTTGCACGCTGCCACCGATTCCGCCCATGACGATTACACCAGCGATTACGACTACCACCCAGGGCGTGGTGAAGGCCAGGAGTCGGCCGCCATGAATAGCCCGCTTCCCAGCACCGTCAACAAGGCGACCGGAAAAGCGGGGCTGCCGTGCGGGTCCGGTCGACCCAGAGCCGAACGTGTCGGACATTCCCTGCCTGCCGTAGACGGGCCCTGGCGGTCTCGACGAGCACAATCGCGGCGAAGAGGGTGACCACTCCCGGCAGGTGGGTGAACAGGGCGAGCTCGTAGGCGGTCATCACTTGCTCCCAACTCCGGCAGCGGCTTCGAGCCGGATGATGTCGAACACGGACAGCAAAACCGTGCTCGTGCTAAAGAATCCGACCAGCAGCGACACGAGAATCGCCCAGGTGAAGTCTTCTCTGCTGGGATGGAGTCCTCCGAGCAGCCACGGGATGAGGACGAGCGCCAGCACCCCCACTGTGCCCGCCGCCTCGAATTGTCTCACGGAGGGTTCCGTGAGCGCGCTTTACTGGGACGACTCGTACAAGTTTGCGGCATGACCGGTTGACCCGGATTCCCGGCGCCGTCCCGTACGTCAGTCGCGCAGTGGACCCGCGGATGCGAGCTTCTGGCCGTCAATGTCGACCGACCGGCGCGCCCTTGGACTGGTCACTATGCGTTGTCAGAGCCTTTGAACGGCTCACATCGATTCCGGTGCCTGCCGCCGTAGGCCGACTCAACTGTCAGTCGATGAGAAGTTCCCGCGTGTACACCGATCACTAGCCGATGTCGACCCAGCGCCGTTCGGTGTTGGACTGCCGAGCAGCAGCAATGACCTGCTCGGTACGCAAACCGTCGGTCAACGTTGGCAGATCGGGCTGATTATGGAGGGTCTGATCATTGTCACGAACAGCTCCCACGAAGTCGGCGATCAACGCATTCCACGTGCATTGCAGCAGATCCCCCGAGTCGCCCTCCTCATCGGATGGGGGAAAGTCCACGACCAGCGGCTCTGCGTCGTCGTGTCGCTGCCTGAGTAGCGTGGTTCCCTCATCCGGAACGGTCAATGATCCCTCATCCCCGACAACCGTCAGGCGCCATTGGTTTAGCCCTGCGGTCACTGCCAAGCCAAGCTGCGCCAGAACTCCACCCGTCAGCTCGGCCAGATGAACCGAGCGCCCACCGTCGACACGGTAGCTGTCTTGCTTGATCATGATCGGCGTGATGACGCTGGCGATCTTGAGGAACTCCAGACCGGTGAGGAAACGGACTTTATCCAAGTCGTGAGCCAGCCCTTCGCCCAACGATCCGTTCGCGACGTCCATGTTCGCCGACCATGGCCGAGCGTGAAAGAAGTCGCTGCTCAATCGTGCGAACCACTCGGTGCGCACATCGCGAATCTCACCGAGTGCGCCATCGAGAATCATCCACTTGGCGGCCTGCAGCGCCGGTGCGTAGCGCCAGTTGAAGCAACAGGCGGTCACGGTGGAGGCTCTCTCGGCCGCCGCAACCATGTCAGCAGCCTCGCCGACGCCAACACTCATCGGTTTCTCGACCAAGACGTGACAGCCGTATTCCAGGGCCAGCAGGAAGGGGGCACTCCGCAACATCGGAGGCGTGGCAATACTGATCACATCGCAGCCACCGCGTGTGATCAACTCCTCCCATTCCTGATACACCTGCAGCGTCGGGCTGTCGAGCGCGCTGGCAAGTGCGTCAGCACGATCAGAGCTGCGACTCCACAGTGCGCAGACTTCGACATCGGGCAAGTGTCGGAAGGCAGCCGTGTGACCTGTGCCAGCCCAGCCAGCTCCGAGAACACCTACCCGCAAAACCTGTGCCACTTCCTGATCCCAATCCACGTAACCACAGCTGTCGTAGCACAGTCAGAGTTGACGCCATCAACCGGCTCGGATCGGCCAAGCCATGGCGTCGCAAGCTGATTCCTGGCGCAGCCGAAGACGATGGGGGTCGTCATCACGAAGCCGGGGAGGCGCGCCTGGTGGACCTCGGTGCGACTGCCGCCTCGGACGGCGTGTCGGATTGATGGGAGGACATAGTCGGCAGCAACTTCTTTGCGAAAGCCAAGATGGAGGCGATCAGTGATTCTTGGTGGGCGTTCCTTCACAGGCGAAGTGGGTCTTTCTCGACTCTGAATTGTCCAAGACGTGCACGGCGATGGGCAGGTAGCCGGACTGGCGAATCACGGCCATGGCGGTCAGGAGTGAGGTCCACACGTCAGGTCCGGGAACCGTCAGATGCAATTCCAGTTGCCCTTTGGGATTGAGGCTCAGCTGGGGCCGGAGCTCATGGAGGCGGTGGCCAGAGTTTCCGGCGAGGTCGGCGACGAAGTCGTCGCGAATAACGAGGTGGTCGAATTCGGCCCGCACCTCATACCCATCCCCCGGCGGCATGCCTGTGCTCATCGGGTACGGGTCTTCCGATGCGGTCATGGCCGTTTTCCTGATCCCGTGGGGTCATTCCGTCACGACCGGCTCGGTGCGGTGGCGGTGTAGACCATTGCTTTCAAGGAGCTGCGGTCTGTTTGGCCGATCGTCAGGGCACGTTCGGTGTCTTGTAGAGCAAAGCGGTGGGTGATGACGTCGGTGACGTTGACTGCGCCGCTGCTGATCAGCTGCAGGGCCAGCGGATAGGTGTTGGCGTAGCGGAACACGCCGGTGACGGAGAGCTCACGCCCCTGTACGAGGGCGACATCCAACGTCACGGTGTCGGCGCCCATCCCCACCAAGGCGACCCGGCCGGCCGGGGCGAGCGCTCGCATCCCGCCGGTGAGAGCGGCGGCCGCTCCAGAGCATTCCAGGAGCACGTCAAACTCCTCCTCGAGTAGAGTCCCAGCCAGTGCGGTCCGCAAGCCAAGGTCGCGTGCCCGGGCGAGCCGGAAGTCGCTGACGTCAGTGATCAGCGGGGTGTCGGCGCCCAGCGCTCGCGCGACCTGGCCTGCGAGGAGGCCGATCGGGCCAGCGCCGGTGATCAGAACCCGGTCGCCTGCGGTTACCGCGCTCTTGCGGGCGGCCCAGATCCCAACCGACACCGGTTCGGCCATCGCCGCTTCCTCAGCGGTCAGCCCCGAGGGGGCGGAATGGGCGAAGGCGGCCTCAATGGCCACGTAATGGCTGATCGAGCCGTCGACCGGCGGCGTGGCGAAGAAGACCACCCGCGGGCATAGGTTGTAGCGGCCCCACAGACATTGCGTGCAGGTGCGGCATGGGACACCCGGCTCAAGCGCAACCAGCTCGCCGATCCTGTTCCGGTCGACGCCGTCGCCGACGTCGACTACTGTCCCGGCGGACTCATGACCGATGATCATCGGATCGTGCACCACATAGCCCCCGATGCGGCCGTGCTCGTAGTAGTGAACATCGGAACCGCAGATCCCGACGGCAGCAATTTCGACCAAGACCTGATTGGGGGCCGGTTTCGGGACCGGCCGGTCCTCGATCCGCACATCGTGCGGCCCGTACAGCACAGCACTGGGGTTCAACATCGGCGTCTCCTTCGACATATAGCGGAAGACGGCGCCTCGACACGGATAAGGCCAGGGCCAACAAGCGCCGCTGGTCGGCAACCCTAAGTGCCGGTTCTGGACTCCTCTAGCGCCTACGAAGGCAACTACTGATACTTTCTTGCACAATCTGGCGGCTGCGGCTCGGCTCGACCTCTTAGGAAGATCAGAATGGTGCGCATGCGGAAATCAGTCGTTCATCCCCGTGGACTGGCCGGGAAGACGGCGGCCCGCGAACTTGTGCCGACGATGCCGGGCACCTCGGCCCGCTGGCACATGCACGACTATCCCGGGCCGTACTGCCGCTGGCACTATCATCCCGAGTTCGAGATCCACCTGATCCAGCACGGGACGGGCCGGTCCATCGTCGGAGACCACATCGGCCGCTTCACCGCCGGACACCTGGTCCTAGTCGGTTCCAACCTGCCGCACGACTGGATCAGCGATCTCGGCGACGGTGAGCACATCACCGACCGGGACGTCGTCTTCCAGTTCCATCCGCAATGGATCAGTGATTGCCAGCAACTATTGCCTGAGCTGCGAGCCGTCGAGCCCCTTCTTGCCCGTGCCGCCCGCGGCATCGAGTTCACCGGATCCACAGCCGAGGCAGCCGCCCCTGAGTTGCTCGCGATCGGCGACAGCGCTGGCATCGACCGCGTCCACCACATTCTGGCGCTGCTCGACATCCTCAGTGCCGCCCCACCCGGGGAAGCCGGACTTTGGCCAGTCCCTGGGTACCGCCCCCTCAGGACAAGGGCGGCACCGACGACCTCATCGATGACGCGCTCAACTACCTCTTCACCAACAGCGCACGTGAGATCAGACTCGCCGACGTCGCCGCCCGAGTCGCCATGTCTGAATCCAGCTTCTCCCGCTACTTCCGGCGATCAGCCGGCCAGAGCTTCAGCGACACCGTCCGCAAACTGCGGCTCGCGCACGCCTGCCAGCTGCTCGAGAACAGCGACGAACCCATCTCCACCATCTGCCACCGAACCGGCTATCAGAACCTATCCAACTTCAATCGCCAGTTCCGCCGCGAATACGGCATCACCCCCGGCCAGTACCGCCGAATACACCAACACCCTGAACTCGTCCTCGCCGGTTCTAACCCGACACAACCCGAAGGCTAAAGTCCCCCGACGACGACGTTCGCAGTAGCCAGCCAGCAGGGTCGCTCCCGATGACCTGTGAGGATCAGTCCGCGGGGCATTGTTGTGCCCAAGGCGCGGATCGCGTGGCACTACTCGGCGGTCTGAATCCGGATCCGCAGGCGGCGAAAGCCGCGACCCTTACTCTCCATCTTCGTCACTGCGATGCGCCCGATCATGGCTGTGGAGGCCACGTGGGTACCGCCGTCGGCCTGGATGTCGATGCCGTTGATGTCGACGATCCGAACCATCTCGACGTCGGGCGGCAGCAGGTCGCTCGCGGTGCGGATGACATTCGGGATGGCCAGGGCCTCCTCCCGCGGTAGCACCCGGACGTCGATTTGCCGGTTCAGCTGCACTACCTCGTTGCAGGCATGCTCCACGCGCTGCTTGAAGTCTGCGGGCACGTCGGGCAAATCAAAGTCCATCCGCGCAATGAGCGGCTCCATGTTTCCGCCGGTCACCGGGGCGCCGAAGTCCCGAAGCACGATTGCGCTTAGCACATGTAGACCGGAATGGGTGCGCATCAGGCTGGTGCGGCGCTCGTTGTCAAGCCCACCGTAAACGCTCGTACCCGCCGGGGGCAGTGGGTCTCCCTCGGCCGGCAAGAGGTAGAGGTCGTCACCCTTGCGCGTGCCGACAATCCGTGTCCGGACATTTCCCCACAGCAGCACGCCCTGATCAGGCGGCTGCCCGCCGCCGCCAGGATAGAACGCGGACCGGTCCAGCACGATGCCCTGATCGGGGTCCGCGAGCAGCACAGTAGCGGCCCACTCGCGGATCGAGGGGTCTTCGAGGTCGAGGCGGTGCGTGTGGTGCCGATACGGGTTAGCTGGCACGGTCATGGAGGTGATTCTGCACCGTCGTCGGTCGCGACCGGCCCGGCGCCGTCTCGTCGCTGTTGATGGCTCGCTCGACACATCAGGCAGCCTGGTTGTGGGCGGCGGGTCAGCACGAGTTAGGAAGTCGTTCGAACAACTCTGTCCATGCTGGAGCGAATGACTACGAGTTGATCTTCAGCGAGGCAGGCTCTTGATGTCATCGACAAGCGTCGGGAGCCCTTCAACGAAGGAGTGCTCCGTTCCGTCGATTGGCCGGGCCGTCACTGTTGGGAGGTGATCCTGGTAATGGGCTAGGTGCGCAAACGGCACCTCCGGGTCATCGCGGCTGTGGTACATGAAGATGCTTGATACGGGCAGCCTCGAGCCAACGTCGTTCGGTACCGCGAATTCGTCGTACGCCCAGCCGTTTGGACCCCAGTTGGGAACCGAAACAAGGAACAACCCCTGGACAGGCTTCCGGTACGAGCCCTCCGCGAGGTACTTCAGCAGGACGGAGCCGCCGAACGAGTGACCGATCAAGATCACCTTTCCGTCGATCGCCTCGAGCTCCTGCTCAATGCGATCCCTCCAGGGTTGGTAGTGGGGATTGTCCGCGTCGGGCATCTCGGGGGCGACGAGACGGTAGTCGGCGCCCAGCTCGCTGGCCAGGTAGGCAGCGAGCCGACCACTACCCTCGGGCTCGTGCATACTCCCGGCGCCCTGGATGAACAGGACCGGTCGGCTGTCCACGGCATGTCCTCATCTCGTTGAGTTTCGGTGGCTTTCGATACTAGGACCAGCGTCGGGCAACGCGTCACCACGTCGCCGAAGCTCCAGCGGCGCCGAGCCGGCGACCGAGTCGAAGGCCGATGAGAGTTTCCTCGCGTACTCGAGCCAGCCTTGGCTTAGTCCGCGACCACCGCCCAGCCGTGTGGCGCCACGGCTCGGTCTGCGACGCCAGGCTCGGCCTCTAGCACCTCCGCGCTGCCGGTGAGCGCGAACGGTTTGCCCGTGAGGTTGAGGGCCAGCGCCAAAGATTGCTCGCGGTGACGCGCCCGGGCCCGGACGACGAGGCGGGCGTTGTCTACATGTTCGGTCTCGATGACCGCGTCGACCAGCCAGGGGTTGCGGCGGCGCAACCCGATCACACGCCGATACACCCGCTCCACTTCCGGATGCGAGTGCGTGAACAGCCACCGCTCCTTCGGCATCTCGGGCCGTACCGCGTCGTCGCCACCGCGGCGGTTCTCTTTGACTGCCTCTAGCCCGAACTCATCGCCGTAGTAGACGCACGGAACCCCCGGCAGGAAGCCGAGCAACGCCACCGCGTGCGACCAGTGCCGCTGGTCGCCGATCTGGCTGGCCACCCGGGTGACGTCGTGGTTGCCCAAGAACGTCAGCGGGAGAAAGTGCTCGACGAACTTGGCGTGGCGGCCCAGCGTCCACTGCAGCTCGTGGAAGTTGATGGTGTCGATGGAGGACCAGATGGCCCACCACAACTCATACTCTGTGACCGAGTCCAGGCCAGATGACTTCACGTAGTCGATGTAGTCGCCGTGAATCATCTCGCCAACAAACCAGGCGTT
>JAJTCL010000344.1 GCA_021323255.1 Propionibacteriaceae bacterium
CGGACAGAGGACTCAAAAACCTCGTCTCGCGTCTGTTGAGCCAGCACCCTTCCTCCATCTACCCCTTGCCGTCAGCGGATGAATTCGCCTGCTTGCTGTGCGAGGGCCAAGAGCGGGCCCGGAAACACCCCGAAGGCTACCGTCGCGACCACACCAACCCCGACTGCTGCCAGCGTCGTCCAGCCTGGCCGTATCACGCTCGTTTCGGTGATTCTCGGCTCGGCAAAGAACATCAGCACGATGACGCGGATGTAGAAGAACGCCGCTACCACGCTGATCACCACGGCAACGACAACGAGCCACTCGATGCCGCCACTCCAGGCCGCGGCGAACACCGCCCACTTCCCGACAAAGCCACTGGTCAGGGGGATCCCCGCGAAGCTCAGCATGAAGATCGCGAAGATCGTCGCTGCCAGGGGCGCCCGGCGGCCCAGGCCGACCCAGCTGTTGAGTAGGGTCGCCTCGCCGCTGGCGTCACGGACCATCGTCACCAACGCGAACGCCCCAATCGTTGCAGCTCCGTACGCGACCAGGTAGAACATCACCGAGGAGATGCTGGTCAGCGACCCCGACTGGCTGCCTGACATGGCCTGCGATGCCCCGACGAATGCGGTCATCATGAAGCCGGCGTGGGCGATGGAGGAGTACGCCAGCATCCGTTTCACGTCGGTCTGAGTGATCGCCAACACCGAGCCCACTGCCATAGTGGCGACCGCGATGATCGCCATCAGCGGCTGCCAGTCCCACCGATCAGCGCCCAGTCCGACGTAGAACACGCGCATCAATGCGCCCACGGCGGCGATCTTGGTGCAGGCCGCCATGAACCCCGTTACCGGCGTCGGAGCTCCGGCGTACACATCAGGAGTCCAGGAGTGGAAGGGAACGGCACTGAACTTGAACAGCAGCCCGACCCCAATCAACGCCATTCCGGCAAGCAGCAGCCCCTGGCCTTGGGTGCCATTGCGGATCGCATCGTCAATGGCGGACAAGGTGAACGAGCCGGCATAGCCATAGAGCAAAGCGGCTCCGTAGATGAAGAAGGCCGACGACAGTGCTCCCAACAGGAAGTACTTCAGTGCCGCCTCCTGCGACAGCAGTCGGCGTCGCCGAGCGAGCCCGCACAGCAGATAGAGCGGCAACGACAAGATCTCCAAGGAGACGAACATGGTGATCAAATCGTTGGACGCCAAAAAGAGCATCATCCCCAACACCGCAAAGAGCGCGAGCGGGAAGACCTCCGTGTGCTCGACGCGGCTCCTGATCGCCTCTCGCTCGGCCGGCGTACCGGGAACCGCCGCGGCCTGCGGCGCGAAGACGCTGGCGTTCTCGATCTTGGTTTCGGCGAACATGAACAACGCTGCCGCACTGAAGACGATCAAGATCGTCCACATGAAGTAGGTAGGCCCGTCGATGGCCAACGAGTCCACGGCCACGACCGCCTCAACGCCGGATTCCCAGTTCAACAGCGTGGTTGCCAGCGCCAACCCCAGGGAGGCAAACGTCACCACTAGCTGAACGGCGCGGCGCAGTTCGCGGGGGACGACCGCTTCAGCCAGAACCCCGAGGCAGGCGCCTGCGAAGATGATCAGGATCGGAGCCAACAGGCCGTACTCGATTGTCGGCGCGATGATCTCCAGCGGCATCAGGGCAAAGATGCTCATCAGCGACCCCCCTCAGCACTGACCCTGGGCTCCGGGTCGGTCACGCCGACGTGCTGCATCGTCGCCTGTGTGGACGGTTCGATGATCGACAGCATGGGCTTCGGAAAGACACCGAGTAGCAAGATCAACAACACCAGTGGGGCCATAGCGAGCCGTTCCCGACCATTGAGCTCGGTGATCTTCTCCTTGACCTCTTCAGAAGCCGGGCCAGTCATCGTCCGCTGGTACATGATCAAGATGTAGAGCGCGGCTAGCACGATGGCGAGCGTGGAGACCACCGCGTACGCCGGATGCCTGCCGAACGTGCCGGCCAGCACCATGAACTCTGACACAAAGCTCCCCAAGCCGGGCAACGACAATGTGTTGAGCCCGGCGAACAGCAGCAGACCTGCCAGCACCGGAGCCACCTGATCCACCCCGCGATAGGCGTTCATGTCCCGCGAGCCGCGGCGTTTGATCAGATATCCCGCCATCACGAACAGGGCCGCGGTCGCCAGCCCGTGATTGAGCATGTAGAGCGAGGACCCCGTCAGGCTCTGGCTGGTGAACGCGAAAATGCCGAGCACGATGAAGCCGAAGTGGCTGATCGAGGTGTACGCGATGAACCGCATGATGTCCCGGCTGCCGATGGCCAGGATCGCGCCGTACAAGATCGAGATAGTGGCCAGCACCAGTACGACCGGTGTTGCCCACTGGCTTGCCTCCGGGAACAGACCCAGGCAGAACCTGATCATGCCGAAGGTGCCGATCTTGTCCATGACGCCGACCATCATGGTCGCGCCGCCGGCTGTCGACTCCTCGGCCGCGTCCGGGAGCCAAGTATGCAGCGGCACCAGCGGTGCCTTGATCGCAAACGCGAACATGAAACCGAGGAACAGCCACCGGCCGGTAGCGGTCCCAAAGTCCAGCTGGCTCAGGGTGCTCAAGAGGTAGCTGGGCTCCCCCGCCCGGTCCGACTGCACGTACAAGCCGATGATCGAGGCCAGCATGACAAACCCGCCCAGCAAGCCGAAGATCAAGAACTTGGCCGCCGCGTAGGTCCGACGCGGTCCGGGCCCGAAGCCGCCGATCAAGAAGTACATCGGGATCAAGATGACTTCGAAGAACACGTAGAACAAGAACACGTCGGTGGCCAGGAAGAGGTACAGCGCACAGCTTTGGACCGCTAGCACCAAGGCAAAGAAGACCCGAGAGTCATACTTCGGAGCCAAGGTTTCAACACCTGTCGGACGAGATCCGTCGACCTGCTCAGGACCCGGATCCACAGGCTCAAAGTCGCGCCACGAGGCAATGATCACCACCGGTGTGATGATCACGACCAGCAGGACAAGAGTAAGGCCGACACCGTCCAGGCCGAGCGCGTAGTACACCCCGAGTGGCTTGATCCACGGCGCCTGCTCCACCAGCTGCATGCCGCCACCGATCCTGAACTGGGTGGCGATGTAGAGCGCGAACGCGAGCGTGATCAGCGATACCGCCAGCGCCACCTGTTTGGCTGCTTTGACGCCGGTGAAGATCAGCGCCACCGCACCCACGACAGGTAGCAGGGCCAGTATGGTGAGCCAGGGAATAGTCACGTCCGCCTCCCCTAGCCCAGCCGGCCCAGCACGATGACTACTCCGACAATTGCAACTCCCAACATCATGGTGAGCGCATAAGAGCGGACGAAACCGTTCTGCACGCGACGCAACCGAGCCGACATCCCGCCAATCGCAGCCGCCGTGCCATTCACCGTGCCATCGATTCCGGAGTCCTCGAGCCGGACCAGACCGGAGGTGAGCCGCT
>JAJTCL010000345.1 GCA_021323255.1 Propionibacteriaceae bacterium
CTGGTCGCCCAACCGGGCTTCGTTGCCGGCTACTGGGCCGAGGCCGAGGACGGGCGGCTGGTCTCGATCACCGTCTGGGAGAGCGAAGCGGCGGCGGAGAGAGGCGGGGCGGCGGCCAATGCCACCCCGCTGCTGCCGGGGCAGGACCCAGCCAAGATTCCGTCCCCCGACCGGGTCGAAACCCTGACCGTCGTCACCTCGGCGTAGCACTGCTCGGACCGCGCCACATCATCCGCCGTGAACCGCAGCACGATCGGTTGTTGACCTAGATGTTCTGTATATGGGCGTGAGATGGATGATGAGATGGTGACCTCCTCTGACGTGCTTCACCCGTCTGTCATGCGACAATCGGCCAGGACCGCGTCAGTCGTACGTATTGAGACGGATCATGCCCGATCTGCCGTCAGGAACGGTTACCTTCCTCTTCACGGACATCGAGGGCAGCACCGCGCTCTGGGAGCGGGACCGTGCGGAGATGGCAGCGGCGGTCGCACGTCATTTAGCAATCCTCGTAGAGACTATCGCCTCCCACGATGGCGTGCCCTTCAAGACGGTCGGTGACGCGGTCCAGGCCGCCTTTCCCGTTGCACGAAATGCACTTGCCGCTGCGGTGGCCGCACAGGGAGCACTCCAGACGGAACCCTGGGATGCCCCTCCAGGACCCCTGCGTATTCGCATGGCGCTGCACACCGGGGAGGCTCACCCCCAGGATGGCGACTACGTTGCAGCGCCCCTGAATCGGCTCGCACGGCTGCTGGCAGCCGGCCATGGAGGCCAGATCCTTCTCACTCAGGCTGTGCAGCAATTGGTGCGCGGCGATCTCCCCGCCGGCATAATTCTCCGACATCTCGGCACCCACCGCTTGCGCGACCTGCAGGAACCGGACGAGGTCTTCCAGGTCGTTGCGCCGGGACTGCCCGAGCACTTCCCGCCCCTGCGTGCGCTTCCGAGCCACCCCACCAATTTGACCATTTCGCCGACGTCGTTAGTTGGCCGGGACGAGGAAATTGCAGCTGTAAAACAGCTGTTTGACGCGGAAACGCGGCTCGTGACACTGACTGGAGCGGGTGGGACCGGCAAGACCCGGCTGGCGCAGGAGATCGCGGCGGAGGCGTTGGAGCGGTATCCCGATGGGGTCTTCTTTGTCGATCTCGCCCTCATCCGGGCTGCTGACTATGTCGTTCCCACGATCGCGAGCGTGCTCGGAGTGCGGGAAAACCCGGGGGAGCCGTTGCCAGAGACGCTGACCCGCTATCTGGCAGAGCGCCGCATGCTGCTCGTATTGGACAACTGTGAGCAGGTCCTGGAGGCGGCCGGGGATCTCGCCAGTTTGCTGGCCCATTGCCCGCAGCTCGTGATTCTGGCCACTAGCCGGGAACCGCTCCGCGTGCGCGTCGAACGCGTGTTCCCGGTCTCGCCATTGCCACTCCCCGACCTTCAGGGCCTGCCCGATGCTGCGGCCTTGGCGCACGTGCCCTCCGTTGCCCTCTTCGTCGAGCGGGCGCAAGCAGCCGACCCTGGGTTCACTCTGACAAACGAGAATGCCTCGGCCACGGCGGCCATTTGCCGGCGGCTCGATGGGTTGCCCCTGGCCATCGAACTGGCTGCCGCCCGGGTGCGGCTCCTCACGCCGGAGGCGTTACTGACCCGGTTGGAGCGGAGCCTGCCGTTCCTCACGAGTGGAGCGCGTGATGCTCCAGCCCGGCAGCGAACCCTCCGGGACACCATCGCCTGGAGCCATGACCTGCTCCCATCGGATGACCAAGCCCTATTGCGGCGGCTCAGCGTCTTTGTCGGCGGATGGACGCTGGAGGCAGCAGAGGCCGTGACCAACCCAGACGGGTCGCTGGACGTGCTGGAGGGACTCGGGAGCCTGGTTGAGCGCAGCCTGGTGCGGCGGGCTGACGAGGCACGCGCGGAGCCGCGCTTCGGGATGCTGGAGACGATTCGCGAGTTCGGCTTGGAGCAGCTAACAGATACCGGTGAAGATGACGCGATCCGACAAGGGCACGCCGAACATTTTGCGGCGTTTGCGGAACTGGCTGAGCCGCAGTTCTTCGCACCTGGGGAACGAACGTGGCTTGATCGGTGTGAGGAAGAAAGCGGCAATCTCACGGCCGCGCTAGTCTGGAGCGTAGCCCATGATCCTGTGCCGGGACTGCGGATCGCCGGATCGCTCTGGTGGTACTGGCATACCAGAGCCGGCCTGGGCCTGGGTCGCGCGGAGGTGGAACGAGTGCTCCGGCGGAGCGAGCATGCGCCGTCCCACCTGGTTGCCAAAGCGACGCGAACGCTTGGTCAGCTCGCCTTGTTTCAGTCGGACTACGAGACGGCGCACGCGGCGTTCCGCGACAGCCAACGCCGGTTTAACGACCTGGGCGACACGGCAGAGGCCAACCGAATTGGGTTCTTACTCGGCGTTCTGGCGCAGCAATCCGGTGCATCCGCTGAGAGCGAGCAGATGATGCGCGATGCCCTCGTGGGGTTTCGGCAACATGGTGAGCGCATGTGGGAGGGCCTTTGCCTCCACTTCCTCGGCAACTCGGCCTCTGGAATATCGAGTGCCACTACCAGGCGTGATGTCCAGCGAGCCGAAGCATTCTACCGAGATGCCCTCTCCGTGCTCCGCGAGGTGGGCTTCCCATCGGGCGTGGCAACGACGCTCGGCAATCTGGGGGAGGTGCTGCTGGAGCAGGGTCGGGTAGATGAGGCCGAAGCCACGATTCGCGAATCCCTCGCGCTCCGCGTCGCAGTGCACAATCGACACGGCAGCCCACAGCAGTTGCAGAGCCTGGCGCGGGTGGCAGCGGGCAAAGGCGACGCGGAACGGGCGACGCGGCTATGGGCAGCCGGCGATCAGCTACGGCGTGATCTCGGGGCAGACGTCCCGCAGGCCTCCCGCGAAGCGCATGAGCGCTTCGTTCGGTCGCTTGAGGAGCGCTTGGGACCAGAGCAGTTCGCCATGGCATGGGCAGCAGGTCAAAGGTTGACGCTGGAGCGCGCCGTTGCTGAGGCGCTCACCGTCGCCGATGTAGTCATGACCGGGCTGAGGCGTTGACCTTCCCCGGAAGGAGACGCCGGAACAAACGGGCGAGCGAGCGAATCTCAGATTCTTCAGTCTGCTGCCAGCGCGACCGCATCGTTCGCTGTGAACCGCGGCACGATGGAATCGTGGCCTAGATGTTTTGTATATGGGGGTGAGACCGATGATGAGATGGTGAGCCACTCCGAGGTGGTCTGACCATCGGTCATACGATCGTCCCGACAGAATCTACCCGGACCGAACGACGGTTCCGGTAACGGCTCTTACCGGAACCAGCCCGTGTCGCAAACCAACCGTTCTTCGGCGTGAAACCGAATGGCTTAGTTGCCGTGGCGCTTCCACTGAATTGCTGATGACCAAGGCGACCTGGTGGCGGGGCCTAAGCGACCCTCTTGTGCTCTTGAGCATCCCGGGTGTAGTGTGAAGCGCGGTCGACACAACTTGTGGCGCTTTCAGCCCTTGTCGCCCGGCTCTGCGCGCGAACCTCGTCGAGGGTCTGGGTGTGCGCCAATCTGCCACCGATGATTGCGCGGATCGCG
>JAJTCL010000346.1 GCA_021323255.1 Propionibacteriaceae bacterium
CGAGTATCCCCTAGTGACCTGGACCCACGTGGTGCTCGGCGCGGTTTACCTGACGTTCGCGCCCGTCCAGCTGATCGGACGGATCCGCGCTCGGGCCATCGGCTATCACCGCTGGGCCGGAAGGCTCCTGGTGTCGATCGGTGTACTGGTCGGGTTGTCGGCGCTGTTCCTGGGCTTGGTGGTGCCGTTCTCAGGACATCCTGAGCGGATCGTCATCGGCATCTTCGGTGGCTTCTTCCTCATCAGCCTGATGCTGGGTTATATACGGGTCACACAGGGCCGGATCGGCGAGCATCGCGAATGGATGCTGCGAGCCTTGGCGATCGGGTTGTCGGTGGCAACCATGCGGGCGCTCTTCATCCCGGCATTGATGATCGCCGGCAATCCCAGCAACGATCAAATCGCCATGCTGTCGGTTGGGTCCTTCACGGTCGCGTTCCTGCTACACGCCGCCGCCGCCGAATGGTGGATCCGCCGGACCCGTCCACGTACCCGCGGCCATGCCGATGATCGAAGCCTATTGACCGTCTCGGCCGGGCGGAATCTCGCCCCTTTAGCCAAGGAGCTAAAACGGCCGCGCCAAGCGGTCAAAAGAGCCGCGCCAAGCGGTCAAAGGAGTTAGGCATCGATTGGAGAAACCAATGACTGAGAGCCTTCGCAAGGCCCTTCGCCGTCCTTCTGCCGAGATGCCGATGAGCGTGCTATTGGCCTGCGGCCTACTGGCTGGGCCGCTGTTCGTCGGTGTGGCTGTCGGCCAGGTGCTGTTGCGGGACGGATTCGACTTGACGCGTCACCCACTCAGCCTGCTCAGCCTGGGCGAGCTGGGGTGGATCCAGGTCATCAATTTCGTGGTCGCCGGGCTACTGTCAATCGCCTTCGCGGCCGGGATGCGACGCGTCCTTCATCCCGGCCGGGCCGGGACTTGGGGACCCGTGCTTGTCGGCGCGTTCGGCGCCGGACTGGTCCTCGGCGGCGTCTTCATCACCGACCCGAGCCTCGGCTTCCCACCCGGCGCGCCGGAGGGTATGCCTGACCATTACAGCTGGCAGGCGACGGTGCACAACATTGCCCCAGGCATCTCGCTTGACGCGCTGATCCTCGCCTGCCTGGTGTTCGTTCGCCGGTTCGCCGGACTCCGCAACTGGCGTTGGGTCACCTTCAGCGCGGCGACCGCCGTGGCCGTCCTCGTGTTGAGTTGGTGGCCGGGCCTCGATGGGATCAGCATCCGCCTGGCGACGGCGCTGGCTCTCGGGTTCGGCTGGATGACCGCGCTCGCTGCTCGACTCCTAACGGAAACGGCTCAGTCGATTGACCTTGCGGCTGAGCCGACGTTGGCCACCTGAACCAGGTCACCACGAATTCGGCTCCATCGACGCAATATCGCCGTCGATGCACGAGAAACCCGCCAACGAGATAAGGAGACTGCGATGCACCTCCAACAAGTCCTGCACCGGCTGGTCGGCAGGTGGGAGATACCCGGTGGCGCGCGAGGAACCATCAGACACGAATGGCTGGACGGTGGCTACTTCTCATCCAGCACGTTGGTGGCCGCGGCTGATGGAGGTCGAGTCGATCGAGCCCAGCTCTTCCTGGGCGTATACCGCAAACTCAACTTTCACGACAGCTTCGCCGCTGCGTTCTGGATTGCTCTCAGCCTGCACGTGCTCGCGGGCGAATGGTGGTCAGTACGACTCCGTCCAAGAGTGGACAGCCATGACGAATTTGACGAAAGGACACTTCGATGACCACCACAATGATCACCTCCGCCGACGGGACGCCGATCCAGTACGAAAGGTCCGGAGGCGGTGACGCCGTAATCGTCGTCAACACGGTCGCCGAGGACCGCGCAGGCCTGTCCGGCCTTGGCGGCCTGCTCGCCGAGCACTTCACTGTGTACAGCTACGACCGCCGGGGCCGAGGCGACAGCGGCGACACCCAGCCGTATGCGCCGGAGCGCGAGGTGGAGGACCTGGCCGCGATAGTCCAGGCAGCCGGTGGTCGAGCCGCCCTCGTCAGCGGGTCGGCCGGCTGCGTACTCTGCCTGGACACCGCCAGCGCTCTCGGGGATCGCATCACCAGGCTGTACCTATTCGAGCCGCCCTTCATCGTCAACGACGGCCGACCGCCGATGCCGCCCGACTACGTCGAGCATGTCGAATCGCTGGTGGCGGCAGGAGATCGGTCGGGCGCAGTCGAGTACTTCATGGCCGAGGCATTGTTGATCCCGGCAGAGTACGTCGAGGCCATGAAGGCCGACCCGTCCTGGGCGAGCATGGAACGTTACGCCCACACCTACGGCTACGACGGCCGTATCTGCGCTGGCACGCAGACCGGGGCACCGCTTCCCCGGGATCGCTGGCGAACCGACGCGCCCGTACTCGTGACCATCGGCGAGGAGAGCGAGGCGTACTTTCGTGACGGCGCCGACAACCTCGCCGAGCTACTGCCCTACGTGAAAATCGAAACCCTGCCCGGTCAGGGCCATGCCGCCCTCTGGATGGCACCCGAATCTGTCGCCGCTTCGGCCCGCCGTTTTCTCGCGGCCACGTGAGGCAGCGGAGCGCCCGACCAATGCTTCGCAAGCGCTCGCAGGGTGTGGGAACCGGCAGACATCCTCCGAACTGCCAGAGCGCAACTCGCGAGTGCCCAGCTGTCGGTGCGGGCGTGTGCCCCATGTGTGCCCCCGGAGCACCATGACCATGATCAGGATGCACACAGTGCACTGAGAGTCGCCCGCAACGCGCTCAGGTCGCCGGGTGGGCGCACCTTCGCAACGAGAAGATCAGGGGTTCGAGTCCCCTTAGCTCCACAATCTTTATATGGCTTTGACCAGGTCATTTGTTCTCATGGCAGCTCAGCTGAATTCCCCCCGTACTTCTGGCATGTGGCCCCGGTCTTGCCGTCGATACGGTTCTCCGCCCAAGCCCGCAGCGTCTGAGAAGGTCAGGGTTGCTCCACCGAGTGTGCGGCCAGCCTTAGGTGCCCAAGATCGATGCCTGCAGGTGTTGCGGGCTTCCACGGCAAGGGCCGCTCTTCGGTCCCGTCCGCGAAGGCGAACGCACGCTGCCCGTGGTCTAGCCCGCGACGGCGCGGATATCGTGCCGGTGTATGTGTCTCGAACCCCGAGCACGGTCACACTTCCTGCAGCGGGCCTTGGTTCCGAGAGGGTTTGCCGATGGCAACTGAGTCAGCCTGTCTCCTGCTCACTGATATCTCGGGGTACACGGGCTACCTTGCGGGGGTCGAGCTCGATCACGCGCAGGACATCCTCGCGGACCTCATGAACACGATCGTCCGCGCGCTACGACCCGCCTTCCGGCTCGCCAAGCTCGAGGGCGATGCGGCGTTCATGTACGCGATCGCGGAGAAGTTGGATGGGTCGCTGCTCCTCGACACGATCGAGCGCTGTTACTTC
>JAJTCL010000347.1 GCA_021323255.1 Propionibacteriaceae bacterium
CGTGGTTCCCGTTGAAACCGGGTCCCGGCCCCACACGGTGGCCCTCATCATGCGTTGGTCGCTCTGTTCCGACTCTTAGGTTCAGCTGGACAACCAAACTGACCAGCCAACATTGTCATCGGAACAGCTGACCAGGGTGGACAGCAGGGGCACGTGCATGACGACGATCGTGGCCGGAGGCGCCGGCTTTGTTGGCTCCTATTTGTGCGATCGTCGTATAACGGAAGGCGAGGAGGTAATCTGTCTAGACAACCTCGTGACCGGCCGTATTGCGAACATCGCCAGGCCGCTTGGCCGCTCGGGGCTCCGATTCTTGCACGATGATATCGTCGAGCCGGTGCCGGCCGATGACCTGACGCAGAGGCGCCCCGACATCTCTCTGGCAAAGGCGGTCCTCAACTGGGAGCCACGGGTGCCAGTCGTGGTCGGGCTCGAGCGTACGATCGCCTACTTCCGCGACGAGCTGGCCCACGACTGCTCGTCGCGGCGCGAGGCCGAGCCGAAGCTCACCCAACTGGCCGGTTGATGCGTGTCCTGGTGACTGGCGGGGCCGGCTACATCGGCAGTCAGACCGCGAAAGCCCTGGCGAGCGATGGAATCGAGCCGGTCGTACTTGACAACCTAACGACCGGGCACCCCTGGGCTGTACGATGGGGACCGTTCGTCAGCGGAGACGTCGGTGACCTCGATCTGCTTCGGCGCATCTTGTGCGAGTACCGGGTGGAAGGGGTCATCCACTGCGCGGCATCCGCCTACGTTGGTGAATCTGTCCTCGAGCCGCGCAAGTACTTCCACAACAATGTTGCGAACACTCTGGTCCTGCTCGACGCGATGCTGGAGGCCGGGGTTGGGCAGATCGTCTTTTCCTCGACGTGCGCGACATACGGGATCCCCGACGACCTGCCGATCGACGAGAACCATCCCCAACGGCCCGTCAATCCGTACGGCGACTCCAAGCACTTCGTCGAGCGAGTGCTACGTGCCTATGGGGACGCGTACGGACTGGGATGGGTGGCGCTCCGCTACTTCAACGCCGCTGGCGCCGATCCAGACGGAGAGCTCGGCGAGGAACACGAGTCAGAGTCACACCTAATCCCGCTCGTCATCGAGGCCGCGCTCAGCGAGCGGCAGCATGTCGACGTCTTCGGCACTGATTACCCTACGGCGGACGGCACGGCGGTTCGCGATTACATCCACGTCGCCGATCTGGCTGACGCCCATGTGCGAGCGCTCAGCTACCTGCGACACGGTGGTAGCGGTCTGGCCCTCAACCTCGGTACCGGCCGCGGCTACTCGGTGCGCGAGGTGGTTGCGACGGTCGAGCGCGTCGGCGGACGGCCGGTGCCAGTGCGAGAGGCGCCGCGGCGACCGGGCGACCCGCCTGCGCTGGTCGCCGATCCCACCCGTGCTGCACAGGTGCTTAACTGGCGGCCCCAACACGCCAACCTCGAATCGATTGTCCGCTCCGCCTGGGCGTGGCGCGTCAGCCGGTTCCGCCAGCAGCGACGGGCCACCGACGAGGCGCTCATGTTGGCAGCGACAGGCGATTGAGCGGCAGCATGACGCACCGATCCTCGCGCCGGCCGTCTGCTTGCCGCTTCGCGTCGGGGGCCCTCGGTTGCATCTAACGGAACTCCCAACCCACCTTCCTGCCGCCCCCGTCGTCGATCTGGAACGTCCCTGCATCGAGGGCAAGTTCCTGTTCACTGGCGGCGAGAAGTTCTGGGTTCGAGGGGTGACCTACGGCACGTTTCGTAGTGGCCAGTCAGGCGCCGACTACGACCGGTGCGCCGTCGAACACGACTTCGCCCAGATGGCGAAGCACCATATCAATGCTGTTCGCATCTACACCGTACCGCCTCGCTGGCTCTTGGATGCAGCGTGCCGCCATCGACTCCGCGTGATGGTCGGCTTGCCCTGGGAGCAGCACGTCGCGTTCCTGGACGATCAGCAGCGGGCCAGATCGATCGAAGAGCGAGTCCGCATGGCGGCACGAGCGTGCGCCGGCCACCCGGCGATCCTCTGCTACGCCATTGGCAATGAGATCCCGGCCTCGATCGTCCGCTGGCATGGCGCACGCCGGGTGGAGCGGTTCCTGGAACGTCTTTACCGCGTCGTGAAAGCCGAGGATCCGGGCGCCCTCGTCACGTACGTCAACTACCCCTCGACCGAGTACCTGCAGCTCGACTTCGTCGACGTCGTCTGCTTCAACGTCTACCTCGAGTCGGCGGAGCACCTCGTGCCATACCTCGCCCGGCTGCAGAACCTGGCAGGTGACCGACCGCTCCTCCTCGCCGAAGTCGGACTGGACAGCCGCCGCCACGGTGAGGCAGCACAGGCCGCGGCCCTGAGCTGGCAGGTTCGCACCACGTTCGCCTCCGGCTGCGCCGGCGCCTTCGTCTTCGCATGGACGGACGAATGGCACCGGGGTGGGTTCGACATCGACGATTGGGAATTCGGGCTCACGACTCGCGACCGCCAGCCGAAGTCGGCTCTGGCGGCCGTCCGCGACGCCTATGCGGAGGTCCCCTTCAGGCGGGACCTTCTGTGGCCCCGGGTCTCGATCGTGGTCTGTAGCTATAACGGCGCGCGGACGATCCGGGACACACTGGAAGGACTGCGTCACCTCGACTACCCAAACTTCGAGGTGATCGTCGTCGACGACGGTTCGACCGACGCGACCGCGATGATCGCGGATGAGTACGATATCCGGCTGATCCGCACCGAGAACCGTGGGTTGAGCAGCGCGCGAAATACGGGGTTGGTGGCGGCCACCGGCGAGATCGTCGCCTACACCGACGACGACGCTCGCCCGGATCCGCACTGGCTCACCTACCTCGCTGCGACCTTTCTGACGACCGAGCATGCTGCGATCGGAGGGCCGAACATTGCGCCCCCCGGCGACGGACCGATTGCCGCCTGCGTCGCCAACGCGCCGGGCGGCCCCGTCCACGTCCTCCTCACCGACCAGGTGGCCGAACATATTCCCGGCTGCAACATGGCCTTCCGGAAGGATCGGCTCGCGGCAGTCGGCGGCTTCGATCCGCGATTCCGGGTGGCGGGCGACGACGTGGATATCTGCTGGCGAATTCAAAAGAAGGGCTGGACGATTGGCTTCAGTCCCGGCGCCATGGTCTGGCATCACCGTCGAAATTCCGTCCGCACCTACTGGCGGCAGCAGCAGGGGTATGGCACGGCCGAGGCGCTGCTGGAAACGAAGTGGCCGGAGCGGTACAACGCGGCTGGGCACCTCACCATGGCAGGGCGTCTTTACGGCCAGGGCTGGACGCGGGCGCTCGGATCGCGTTGGGGCCGGATCTACACCGGTACCTGGGGGAGCGCGCCCTTCCAGTCCGTCTACCAGCCGGCGCCGAGGTTGCTGGCCTCCTTGCCGTTGATGCCGGAGTGG
>JAJTCL010000348.1 GCA_021323255.1 Propionibacteriaceae bacterium
CGCACGCGTCCGCCACGGAGGCTCTCCAGCGGTGATCGAGACGGTGCCGCCCACTCTGGTGAGGAGGTCACGGACAATCGCCAGCCCAAGTCCTGCTCCTCCTGAGTTCCGACCCCGCGCGTCATCAAGCCTGGTGAAGCGCTCGAAGATCCGCTCTCCATCTTCGGGCGGGATACCTGGGCCGTCGTCGCTGACGCTGATCACCGCGTGATCCTGATCAACGCTGGCGGCCACCTCAACCCGGGTAGCCGCATGCCGTACCGCGTTGTCGACCACGTTCCCGACCGCGCGACGCAGCTCATCGGCATCGACCATGATCATCACCGGCTCGGCGGTGACCAGCATTACGGGGACTCGAGCATTCCCGTACGCGCCGACTACGTCGTGCAGAAGCTCGCGAGCATCGACAGCAGTCAGTCGTGCTGGCGGCCGGGTGTCGGCGTCGGCGCGGGCCAGCAGCAGCAGGTCTTCGACCAGTCCCGAAAGCCGCTTGACATCGAGCATCAGGTCTGCGGGTAGCGTGCCGCCCTCGCCAAGCCGCTCGGCGACCTCCAGCTGGGCCTGGATGTTCGCCAATGGGCTACGCAGCTCATGAGCGGCATCTGCCACAAACGAGCGCTGCGTCTCCTGCGCGTCAGCGAGCCGATCAAGCATTTCGTTGAGGGTCACGGCAAGAGCGCGGATCTCGTCCGCAGCGGACGTTACCGGAAGCCGTTCACCTCTGCCCGACCCGCGGATCCGGCCGGTTCGGCTGATCTGCTCGGCGCCGGCGCGGAGCTGTTCCACCGGTCGCAAGGTCCAGCCGATGACCCGCCACGCAATGGCCGCCAGGGTAGCGAGCAGCAGGGGGAAAGTGATGAGCAGCGCGTTCCGGAGCGCCGTACGGGTGGCGAGCACATCGCCGAACGGCAGACCGATGATCACGCTGACCGGGGCATCGGCCGGTCCCGCCGGGATCGCCCGGACCCGCAGCGGCTCGGCAGCGCCGATGCCGACCCGGTCCACCACCACCGCCTCTCCGGCGAGGGCGGTGGCGAGCTCGTTGGGCCGCAGCAGTGGGGTGAGCCGGTCGGCTGTCACCGAACCGCCGATCACCCGTTGCTGAGCGTCCACCACCTGGACCACCTGAGCACCGGGAACGGGAACCGGGCTCGGCAGCCGATTCTCATTGACCATTTCGGCAACCTCTTCAGCACTGGCCAAGGCCTCGTTGTCCAACGTGCGGTTGACGGAGTACGTCAGTGCGCCGAAGAAGGCCAGACCGCCCATGATCAACGCGATACCGACTCCGGCCAGCCCGATGATCATCAGGCGAGTCCGCAGGCTCATGGTCCAGAAGCGCTTCATGTGGTGAGCTCCGCAATCACGGGAGCAGCCGGTAGCCGACGCCGCGCACTGTGAGCAGCTGATCACTCCCGATCTTGCGCCGCAGGTAGCCGACATAGACCTCGACAGCATTCGGGGCGACCTCGGTGGCGCTGTCCCAGACGTGGTCCAACAGCTCGGCTTTGCCGATCACCCGACCGGCGTTGCGGATCAGATACTCCAGCAGCACAAATTCCCGAGGCGTCAGGTCGGCTGGCGCATCCTGCACCCAGACCTCGCGACTTGCGGGGTCCAGTTTCAACTCGCCTGCACTGAGTACTACTGGCCGAGCGCGGGCACCACGCCGCAGCAGCGCTCGGATCCTGGCCACCAAGACGACAAAGGAGAAGGGCTTGATCAGATAATCATCGGCGCCATCGTCGAGAGCGTCGGCCTGATCGTATTCACCGTCCTTGGCCGACAGCATCAGCACTGGGACCCAATTCGCCTGGGCCCGCAGTCGGCGTACCACCTCATATCCGGAAAGCCCGGGCAGCATGACATCGAGTACCACCGCGTCGAAATCGCCATGCTGTGCCAGCCGCAGGCCAGTCGACCCGTCGGCCGCACTCTCGACCACGAATCCTTCAGCTGCCAGCCCACGCCGCAGTGCGGCAACCATCCGCTCCTCATCGTCGACCAGCAGCACCCGCACACGCCAAGTATCGGCTGCGAGCCTCGTTATCGGGTTCCTGCCGTGACCCAATCACCTCAGGGTTCTCACAGCCAGCGATGGCAACAATGGGGTACATGCGGATTTTCCACTCCAAACCAGTGCTGCGTTTGCTGGCGCCGCTGGCCTTTGTGGCGGTCGTGGCAGGCACCGGCCTGGTCGCCTCGACAGCGACTGCCGAAAAGAAGCTGCCGACCCGAACGCCACAGGAGTTGCTGGTTGACCTCCAGCAGGCCAGGACTGACGGCCTGTCAGGCACCGTCGTGGAACGCGCCGATCTCGGAATTCCAGCCATTCCAGGGGCGGGCGGGCAGGACGATCCGGAACTGACCTCCCTGGTTACGGGCACTCACACACTTCGAGTGCGGTATTCGGCGCCGGACAAGGCGCGCCTGGCGGTATTGGGCACCTACAGCGAGTACGACATCATCAGGAATGGCAAGGATGTCTGGACCTGGTCGAGCAAGGAGAACGCCGCTACCCACCGCACGCTGACCGCCGATGAGACGGGCGGGGAGCCTGGCAGTACGCCCTCGGCGACGCCGAGGACGCCAGCAGAGGCGGCCGATCAAGTACTCAAAGCCCTCGAGCCGACGACAACAGTAACCAGCGACAGCTCGGTCGAGGTTGCCGGAAGGCCGGCGTACGAGCTGGTGCTGGATCCCAACGACCCCAACACCTTGATCAGCCAGTCGCGCATCGCGATCGACGGCGAGACCAAGATGCCGCTTCGCGTGCAGGTGTTCGGAACCGACTCCAAAATCGTGTTCGAGGTTGCTTACACATCCGTGGAATTCACCCGGCCTGATGATTCGGAGTTCGTGTTCAATCCGCCGCCGGGAGCGAAGGTGACCGAAATCCAACCCAGCGACCGCACGCCGAGTGCGCAAGATCGCAAAGAGGCGGAGGAAGCAAGGAGGGCCACTACTGTCGTCGGCACCGGCTGGACTGCAGTGGCCATAATCAAGGTGGGCGACGCTTCTGGCAGTGGGACTGATCCGCAGCTCAGGGAGTTCCGCAACCGGCTGCAGCCGGTGCAGGGCTCTTGGGGTTCCGGCCGGCTGCTCGCCGGCACCGCACTCTCAGCCGTCTGGACCGACGACGGCCGGCTCGCTGTCGGCGCGGTACGCCCCGACGTGATCTACCAGGCCCTCAACAGGTGACATCGGCGTCCGCCGCTGCGCCCGTCGCTACCAGCGGGCTGACCAAGCGCTTCCGCCGTCAAATTGCCGTCGATCGAATCGACCTGGAGGTTCCAGACGGTGCAGTCTACGGGTTCTTGGGCCCGAACGGCTCCGGCAAGACCACCACGATTCGCATGCTCCTCGGCCTGATATCGCCGACGGTTGGGGAGATATCGCTGCTC
>JAJTCL010000041.1 GCA_021323255.1 Propionibacteriaceae bacterium
CCACGCGGTCAGGTCCGGCGTTTCGGGCCGGCTCGACTCGACGGGGAGGAGCCACGTGGTTCTTCGCTCGCCGCAGGTGACACGACTGGCTCGGACCCTGATCGTGACCGTGTCGGTCTACGCCCCAGCTGTCTTCACGTACAGCACGATCGCGGTTGGCGCGTGGGCCGGACATCTGGGCTACCTATCTCGCGCTCTATGTGCCGTTCCTACCCCGTGGTCGCGCTGTACGTTCTGTGGTGCGTTCACTGCGCACGAAACCAATGATCATGGGGTGTCTGCTCCCTGGCTGAGCATGAACGTTTTGAGATCTTCGAACTGGCGATGGATTTGGGTACGGCGGGGTCCTGGCGTAAACTTCTCGGCTGGCCAACTTTGGCCGGTCGATGAGGCGTACGCGGAATCAAGTTAGAGAGTCTATGGCGAAGAAAGAGGGCGCACTCGAGCTGGAGGGCACCGTGGTCGAGGCCTTGCCCAATGCGATGTTTCGCGTTGAGCTGGCCAACGGTCACAAGGTTCTGGCCACGATCAGTGGCAAGATGCGACAGCACTACATTCGCATCCTTCCGGCCGACCGAGTGGTCGTCGAACTGAAGCTCGATGAAGGTCCAGCCGAGCGTCAAGAAGATCTGCGACAAGTGCAAGGTGATTCGCCGGCACGGTCGCGTGATGGTGATTTGTGAGAACCCGCGGCACAAGCAGCGACAGGGCTAGCCGCATAGCAAGACCTACCAAAAGTGTGATTGCACATCCGGGGAAGGACTTCCGGATCCACCCTCGGTCGGAGGCCGAGGCCCTGGTGATCAGGACGCTAGAGCTGATCACCAGGCAGCCGGGGATGCATCACGCCAGACACCTCCGCGACGGCCTTGTGGCTTCGCCCTTCGGCAGGGTCAGGGCCATGACCGTCGACCAGACGAAAGGTAGTACCGCCTGATGGCACGCCTTATTGGGGTTGACCTGCCGCGCGAGAAGCGGCTCGAGGTCGCCCTCACCTACATTTACGGCATCGGCAAGACCCGCGCCCTGCAAACCCTGGAGGCCACCCAGATCAGTGGCGACCTCCGCGTCCACCAGCTGACCGATGAGCATCTGGTCGCGCTGCGCGACTGGATCGAGGCGAACTACCAGATCGAAGGTGATCTTCGTCGTGAAGTCGCCTCCGACATCAGACGCAAGGTCGAGATCGGCTCCTACCAGGGCCGCCGTCACCGCAGTGGCTTGCCCGTACGCGGCCAGCGCACCCGCACCAATGCCCGCTCACGCAAGGGCGCCCGCAAACCCGTCGCCGGCAAGAAGAAGGCCAAGTAACGCCACCCGGCGTTCTGAGTTAGGCCAGATCAGGAGAACTGAGAGCTTATGGCTACTGCAGGCCGCGGCAGCGCCGCCAAGAAGGTGCGCCGCAAGGAAAAGAAGAACGTGGTGGCTGGCCACGCTCATATCAAGAGCACCTTCAACAACACCGTCATTTCGATCACTGACCCGAGCGGTGCGGTGATCGCCTGGGCATCAGCGGGCACCGTTGGTTTCAAGGGCTCCCGCAAGTCGACCCCGTACGCGGCCCAGATGGCCGCTGAGGCTGCTGGGCGCCGCGCCATGGAACACGGCATGAAGCGGGTTGACGTGTTCGTCAAGGGCCCTGGCTCGGGCCGCGAGACTGCAATTCGCTCGCTCGGGGCAATCGGCCTCGAGGTGGGCGCCATCTCCGACGTGACCCCTATCCCGCACAACGGCTGCCGCCCGCCCAAGCGGCGCCGCGTCTAATAGCCCCACGAGACCAAGGACTTATCGAAACATGGCTCGCTATACCGGTCCCATGACCAAGAAGTCACGTCGGCTGGGTGTTGATCTAGTCGGTGCAGACAAGGCGTTCGAGCGCCGCCCTTATCCACCAGGTGTGCACGGCAAGGGACGCACCAAGGAGTCGGAATACTCGCTGCAGCTTCGCGAGAAGCAGAAGGCGCGCTTCTCCTATGGGGTGCTTGAGAAGCAGTTCCGCCGCTACTACGAGGAGGCCAACCGGCTGCAGGGCAAGACCGGCGACAACCTGCTCCAGATCCTAGAGTCCCGCCTCGACAATGTCGTCTATCGTGCCGGGCTCGCCCGTACTCGTCGGCAGGCTCGCCAGTTCGTGGTGCACGGACACTTCCTGGTCAATGGACAGAAGGTCGACATTCCCTCGTGCCGGGTAACGCCGCATGATGTCATCGACCTCGCAGAGAAGGTGAAGGACCAGACCCCGCACATCATCAACCGCGAGACACACGGTGAGCGCGAGGTACCTGGCTGGATGCAGGTCTTTCCTGAGCGCGGCCGGATCCTGATTCATCAGCTTCCGACGCGGGAGCAGATCGTCATCGATGTCTCTGAGCAGTTGATTGTTGAGCTCTATTCGAAGTAAACCGTCGGACTTTGTCCGACCGAGCAAGAGGCTTCCCTCTGGGGAGTAGCGCCGAGCCCGTCGGATACGGGTGAGGAGCCGCGCTTTCAAATAGCGGGAGGTGCGGAGGAAGGAAGAGAAATGCTGATCGCACAGCGCCCGTCATTGTCGGAAGAGAACGTCTCCGACAGTCGCTCCAGGTTCACCATCGAGCCGCTGGAGCCGGGCTTCGGTTACACCCTCGGCAACTCGCTGCGTCGTACGCTGCTGTCGTCCATCCCAGGCGCGGCCGTGACGAGCATCAAGATCGATGGCAACCTGCACGAGTTCTCCACCATGGAGGGCGTCGTGGAGGATGTCACCGAGATCATCTTGAACCTCAAGGGCCTGGTGGTGTCCTCAGAGGAGGACGAGCCGGTCACGATGTATCTGCGTAAGGCGGGCGCCGGGGAGGTGACCGCTGCAGACATTGCTCCGCCGGCCGGAGTAGAGGTGCATAACCCTGACCTGCACATCGCCACGCTCAACGACTCCGGCAGGCTGGAGATGGAGCTAGTTGTGGAGCGCGGCCGCGGATACGTCTCGGCCGTGCAGAACAAGACAGCTGACGCCGAGATCGGCCGTATCCCCGTTGACTCGATCTACTCACCGGTGCTCAAGGTCACCTACAAAGTCGAGGCCACCCGCGTCGAGCAGCGTACCGACTTCGACAAGTTGATCTTGGACATCGAGACCAAGCAGGCAATCCGTCCGCGCGATGCAGTTGCCTCCGCTGGCCGCACGCTCGTTGAGCTGTTCGGTCTGGCTCGCGAGCTGAACGTGGAGGCCGAAGGCATCGAAATCGGGCCGTCGCCGATCGACGAGCAGCTGGCTGCGGACCTCGCGCTGCCGGTCGAGGACCTGAACCTGACGGTCCGGTCGTACAACTGCCTCAAGCGCGAGGGCATCCACACCGTGTCTGAGTTGGTGTCGCGCAGCGAGCAGGATCTGCTGGACATCCGCAACTTCGGCTCGAAGTCGATTGACGAGGTGAAGCTCAAGCTGCATGAGATGGGCTTGTCGCTGAAGGACAGCGCGCCGGGCTTCGACCCGCTGAGCGCTATCAGCCGGTATGACGACCTCGACGAGGACGAGGTCGACTTCAGCGAGACCGAACAGTATTAAACAAGGGGCGACCCCTTGAACCCCGCAAAAGGAAGCAAAGGGGGCGACCCTCGCACCCGCAGTAATTCGCTGATCTAGACCTCAGGAGAGAACATGCCCGCACCGACCAAGGGCGCACGTCTCGGCGGCAGTGCTGCGCACCAGCGGCTGATTCTGGCCAATTTGGCCAGTCAGCTGTTCGAACATGGCCGGATTGTCACCACCGAAGCCAAGGCGAAGCGGTTACGTCCGCTGGCGGAGAAGTTGATCACCAAGGCTAAGCGGGGTGACATCCATGCGCGGCGTCTAGTCCTCACCACTGTTCGGGACAAGGGTGTGGTGCACACGCTCTTCACTGAGATCGCACCCAGCCTGGCCGACCGGGAGGGCGGGTACACCCGGGTCACCAAGGTCGGTCCGCGTAAGGGCGACAACGCTCCCATGGCGTTGATCGAACTGGTCACAGAATCTGTCGAGGAGAGCAGGAAGGCCAACGCCAAGAGCGTTGCGCCGGCGAAGAAGGCTGCTGCCAAGAAGACCGCCGCTAAGTCGGCTCCGGCGGCCGCTGCTTCGGAACCTGCGACGGCTCCCGCTCCGGCCGCCGGGCCTGCTGCCGAGCCACCTGCTGAGCCGAGTCCGGCAGAAAAGCTGGTCGAGGAAACCAGCGAGCTCGAGGACGCGACCGCAGAGCAGCAGCAACCAAGCGATGAGTCCGCAGTGGAGGAATCTGAGGCGGGCGGGGAACCGGAGGCGAGCGGCGGAACCGAAGAGAAGGTCTAAGTTGGTACGGTCCAGAGCGGCGCTCCCACAGGGGGCGCCGTTTTCCTTGTCTCGGCGTTCTGAGCCTCTCGTGGAAAGTGGTCACAAACAACCCGGATTTCGCGCAGGAGCTGTGGTCTGTGACCACTTTCGCCATGAGCAGGGGGAGAATCACCAGCATGCTGCTGAGCCGGCTCGCTGAGACGCGAATCGCGCTGACGGCCACTCGTTCCCGGAATGCCAAGCGTGACCTCATCGCGGCGGTGCTGCGGGAGGCTTCCGGTGATGACGTCGAGATTGTCGTCAGCTACCTGTCCGGGAGTCTGCGTCAACGGCGTACCGGGGTGGGCTGGAAGTCGTTGCAGTCCACACCTCCTCCTGCGGAGGAAGCGTCACTGACCGTCGGCGAAGTCGATGCGGTTTTCGAGTACGTCGCGGGTCTCAGTGGGGCAGGATCGACGGCCGCCCGGATTGCAGCCATAGACGCGTTGCTGGCGCGCGCGACTGCCGACGAACAGGATCTGCTGCGCGGTCTGATATTCGGTGAGCTACGGCAGGGGGCGATGGAGGCGGCGGTCCAAGAAGGCCTGGCCACGGCCTTCGACGTTCCGATCGCCGCTGTACGCCGAGCGGCCATGTTGATGTCCTCGACCACGGCCGCCGCCACGGTGCTGTTGACCGGCGGTTTGGAAGCACTCCAGGCGGTTGGCCTCCAGGTCGGTGTGGCCATTCAGCCGATGCTGGCGGCCAGCGCTCCAGGCCCGGACGCCGCCCTGGACAAGACAGGCCTGCCGGCGGTCGTCGACTACAAGTTGGACGGCGTACGCGTGCAGGTGCATCGCCGCGGCGAGCAGATACGAATCTTCACCCGCAGCCTGGACGACATCACCGCTCGGCTTCCCGAGGTGGTGGCAGTGACACGATCGCTTCCTCATGATCAGCTTGTGCTCGATGGCGAGGTGCTCTCGTTGCGCAGCGACGGACGACCCGAAGCCTTTCAGGTCGTGGCGTCCCGCACCATGAGCGGCGTCGATGTGGCGCTTGCGCAAACAGGTCCGCTCCAGGTCTTCTTCTTTGACCTGTTGCACGTCGATGGCCGAGATCTGCTGGACGTACCACTTTCGGAGCGCCTGGAACTGATGCGCCAACTGCTGCCGGGAACGGTTACCGTCCCGCGCGAAATCTGTACCACCGCCGAAGAGGCCGCGGACACCTTCGGGGAGGCGGTGAGCCGCGGCTACGAAGGCGTGGTAATCAAGAATCTGCACGCAGCGTACGCGGCTGGTCGTCGAGACTCGGCATGGGTCAAGGTCAAGCCGCGACACACCTTCGACCTGATCGTCACCGCCGCCGAGTGGGGGCACGGTCGCAGGCAAGGTTGGCTCTCCAACCTGCACCTTGCGGCGCGTGATCCGGCGTCAGGTGAGTTGATCATGCTCGGCAAGACCTTCAAAGGCCTCACCGATGAGTTGTTGACCTGGCAGACCGCCCGATTCCTGGAGCTGGAGATCCGGCGTACCGCGGGCACGGTTTACGTCGAGCCTTCGACGGTGGTAGAGATCGCCTGCGACGGACTGCAGGTCTCGACTCGCTACCCCGGAGGTGTCGCCTTGCGGTTTGCCCGGGTACTGCGTTACCGGCCAGACAAACCGGCTGCGGAGGCCGACACGATTGACACGGTGAAGGCCCTCAGTCCGATCATCGACGGCTCGTAAGTGCTTCCGACCCCAGGAATGGACAAACCCGCGAGCTGACAACGCGCACTCTGCAACAGACCCTTCCTCGCAGGTCGGGTTGAGACAGGAAGCATGTTGGCCGGGTGGACAAATCCGGCGCTCGCGGGTTCGGGTGGTGGCTGTGGATTAGCCGGCCGCACGCGACCAGTTTCTACACAGTCGGGAGCGGCTAGCTGGCCGTCACCTCACATGTCCAAGAGTCATTCATTCTTTGGACCACCTCCTTTCCGTGTCCCACTAAGGTATGCGCGCGTACGGGTCGGGTCAACGGACTTTGCGGAATGTGGTCGCTGGCGAGTACGCGCCGCCTAGGACCGCGAGCTGTACCTAGGTTGTTCACGCTGTGCATGGCAAGCACCTTGCCGTCGCTGTGGGCTCATCGCATGCTATGACCGACCGCCACGCTGCACTGGATCTCGAGGTGATGAGCGCGCTCCGGGCTGCGGTACCGGTGCCCTTGGTTTTGCACGGTTCCTCCGGTGTGCCCGACGAGGAGCTGGTGCGCGCCGTCAAGGCCGACATGACCAAGATCAACATCGCGACGCACCTCAATCAGGTGTTCACCAACTCTGTTCGGGCGACATTGGCGGCCAATCCATCGTTGGTCGACAGCCCGACGCTACCTCGGCCCAGCTCGTGACGAGGTCGCCGCCGAAGCAGCATGGTTGCTGCGTATGTTCAGAGATCTTTGACGACGGCATAGCGGTCTAACGCCTCCTTGCGCTCGACGGCGTGAACCACAATCGGCTCCGGATAGCCGTTCAGCGTGCCTTGCGGCGCCGTCCAGGGATGGTGCACGTGTTCGATCGACATCTCGGCGAGCTCCGGTACATACAGCCTGATGTAGCTGGCGTCGGGGTCGAACTTCTCAGCCTGCGTAGTGGGATTGAAGATCCTGAAATAAGGTGCCGCGTCGGTGCCGCAGCCGGCCACCCACTGCCAGTTGAGCTGGTTCTGCGCGATGTCTCCGTCGCGCAGATGCTCCATGAACCAGCGAGCGCCATGCCACCATCCGATGTGCAAATCCTTGATCAGGAATGAGGCAACGACCATCCGCACTCGATTGTGCATCCAGCCCTCCGCGAGGAGTTGACGCATGCCAGCGTCGACGAGGGGGTAGCCGGTCTTGCCGTCCTGCCAGGCCCTGAGTCGCTGAGCAGCGGTCTCAAGCCGCTGCGGATCATCGGTCGGCATCTTGCTGAACTCAGGACGGATTGGCTCACCCACTGCATCGGGCCGCTGGAACAAGACGTCAGCGAAGAAATCGCGCCAGGCAATCTGTCGCGCCAGGGCCGCGGCGCTCTTCGAGCGTAACCCAGCGAGATCGTGCAGCACCGTTCGCGGGTGCAGGTGCCCCCAACGCAGCGCGATAGAGAGGTGCGAGGTCGCATCAGCCCCAGGAAAGTCATGGAGCCGGCCGTACTCGGCAAGTCCGTTGGAGTCGCTGTGCAGCCAGTTCCGCCACGCCGCCCTCGCTGGTCCTTCGCCGGCGAGCGAGTCAAGGGTCTCATTCGGAGCGTCCAAGCGGACTCGATCATCGACCTGCAGCCACTGCACGGCGCCTGCCGCAATCTCTGGGGCGGGCTCGCGGATCCCGTGCGCTCTCCAAGCACGATGGAACGCACCGAACACTTGGAAGGCCCGGCCGGAGTCGTTCTTCAGCGTGCCAGGTGCGACGGCGTACGGTGATCCCGTCCGGACCAGTTCGATTCCCTGTGCGCGGAGCTTCTCCGCAACGTGGTGGTCTCGTGACCGCCCGTACGGGCCGAAGTCGGCGCTGATGTGTACCCGTTGGACCTCGTACGCCTTCGCGAGGTATGGAACCACGACAGCGGGATTGCCGCTCATCACGCTGAGTCCGAGCCCGCCGGCACTGCGCAGGTCGCGATCGAGTGCATACAGAGCAGCCATCAGCCAGTCTCGCCGAACCTGGCCAGCGGGAACCAGCAGCTGTGGATCGAGCACGAAGATCGGCAGGACCGCCTCACCGTCGTCAATTGCTGAACGGAGGGCAGGATTGTCGGCCAGTCGGAGGTCGCGTCGTGCCCACCAGATCGCAACATGTCCCTCCGAGCCCATCGTCTAATCTTGCCTGGGGCATCAGTGTTTTTCGCAAGCGTCGGGCACTCAGGGCCTGCGGGATGGATCGGGCGATGGGGTAGACCCTCCTCTCAGTGGCACGAGAGTGAACAAAGAGGGCGGGTTTCCAAGCGCGATGCACGAGCGAAGACAATAGGAGAGACGTGAGCGACCTGATCGACACCACTGAGATGTACCTCCGCACCATCTATGAGCTGGAGGAGGAAGGGATCGTTCCCCTTCGGGCGCGGATCGCCGAGCGCCTTCATCAAAGTGGCCCGACAGTGTCGCAAACCGTTGCCCGGATGGAGCGTGACAACCTCGTGCACGTACTGGGTGACCGTCATCTGCAGCTAACCGACGAGGGCCGGATGCGTGCGACCCGAGTGATGCGGAAGCATCGCCTGGCCGAGCGGCTCCTGATAGACGTCATCGGGCTGGATTGGGAGAAGGTGCACGACGAGGCTTGCCGGTGGGAGCACGTTATTTCTGAAGATGTGGAGCGCAGGCTCGTCGACCTGCTCAACACGCCAACTCTGTCGCCGTACGGCAACCCCATCCCCGGGCTCGAGGAGCTCGGAGTGAGCACTGCCACCGAGCCGTTCCGGGACGGGAATGAGCAGTTGCAGGACATCGTCAGCAGCGCGACCGCTCCGACCAGGGTCATCATCGAGCGGATGAGCGAGGAGATCCAAAAGGACGTGGAGATGATGGGCACGCTGCGGCAGGCCGGTATTCAGCCGGGTGCTGTGGTCAGTGCTGAGCTTGGGGGATTGGGGGTCCGGCTCAAGGCTGCCGGTTCGCCCGGCTGCGAGATCGACCGAGAAGCATCAACTCACCTGTTTGTGTCGCGCGTGTAATGGCCCCGCGAGAAGATTTCGCGGTGAACAGCGATGAGGTGAACTGGCGGAGCTACCTTGCGGAATTTCACCGCGAGCGGGCAGGGATCGCCGAGGCTGTGCTCTCCCGGGCTCTTGCCGGGGACCATTCGCCGTACCGCTGGCTTGCCCGCGCAGTGTCGGCAAACGCGAGCACCGTGCTGGACCTCGCGTGTGGATCTGGTCCGATGTCGCGTGAGCTCGCTCTTCCGGGACGTACCGTCATCGGTTTGGATCTCTCTGAATATGAGCTGGCGTTGGCGGCAGATCGGGGGCCCGGACCATGGATCCTGGCCGATGGTTTGCAGCTTCCTATCAAAGACGAATGCATCGACGCCGTTACCAGCTCAATGGGATTGGTCGTCGTCCAACCGCTGTCCCGAGTCGTGGAGGAGGTGGCGCGTGTGTTGCGCCCAGGCGGAGTGTTGGCCGCGATTGCCCCGGGAATCCGGCCACTCGGACCTCGCGACCTCAGGGTGCTCACCCGGATCAATGGCCGGTTGAGAACGAAGCCGCAGTTTCCGGGGCCGGTGGAACTGACCGGCTTTGCCAAGACGCTGGCTCAGTACGGGATGCGGACCGTTGAGGATGCCCGCGAACGGTACCGCTTCAGCATCCGTTCCCGCGCCGATGCCGAACTGATGATGTCAGCGCTTTACCTGCCGAACACGCGCTGGTCGCGAGTTGAGAGCGCGATCGAGTACCTCGAGGACCGCCTGAAGCGGCACGAGGCGGTCGAGGTGGCGATCCCGATGCGTCGGCTCGTTGCGATCAAATAGTGCCGTTTATGGCCGCTCGCGCATCGCGCTTTTGCCGTCGTTGTCGTCGCTCGCGGACGGAAGAACTCCTCATCTCGCTCCTCCTCCGCGGCGGCGCGCGATTACCGACGCTCGCAGCCGGTGTGGAATAGGTGTGAGTCGCCGGCGGTTGAGACAGTGGCTGCCGCAAACGCCCCTATCAGCAGTCCATTCGTCACGAGGAGCATAGGCATGGCAACGATTGAGATCTCTGCCGATAACTTCGAGGAGACCGTCACCGACAACGACATTGTCTTGGTGGACTTCTGGGCCGAATGGTGTGGACCGTGTAAGCGATTCGGGCCCATCTATGAGAAGGCCTCCGATGAGTACGACGGGATCGTCTTCGCCAAGCTGGATACCGACGCGCACCCTGAGCTGACCGGCATGCTCGGTATTGAGGGTATTCCGACGCTGATGGCCTTCCGGGAAGGTGTGCTGGTCTTCAACCAGGCGGGCGCGTTACCCGGCCACGCCTTGAAGCAGGTCGTGGATGCCGTCAAGGGCCTCGACATGGTCGAGGTGCACGCTCAGGTCGCCAAGCTTCAGGCAGAGCACAGTCACGAGGCGTAACCCTCGATCGTTTTGACGAAGGCTGACGCGACCTGCGCAATGTCTAGATCAACAACAACCGCAATCCTGGGCCAGAGATCGGGTTCAGCGGCGTCGCGTGGCCCAGGACGCTGATCGATAATCGTTTGCCCGCGGCCGATGCCCACGAGGTTGACCCGCACGGGGAACTTGCCAGTAGCGAAGAGTTCTGGGTTGGTGAGCAGAATCAGGGCACCGGCATCGCCGAGCAAGCCCACATAGCGATTCGACTCCTCCGACCTCGGCCGACGTCGATAAAGAAGCTCACCAGCCAGCCGGACTGCTGAATGACCATGAGCGCGGAAGCGGTCGGCATCGGCCCGGTCCACGGTAGGACGGCTGAATGCTTCGAGTCCGTACAGAGTGATCGGGACGGGTGACTGGATGACACACTGCGCCGCCTCCGGGTCCTGCCAGACGTTGAACTCTGCGAGGGCGGTCACGTTGCCTCCGGCGGTGGCGCCACCCATGAAGATGATGTGGTCAAGTCGGGTAGCCACTTCCGGATACATGGTGAGCAGCAGTGCGACGTTGGTCTTGGGGGCAAGGGTGACCAAAGTCACCCGCTGAGTGGAAGCCATGATCAACTGATGCAGTAGCTCCACCGCGTGCAGAGGTGAGCGCTGCCGGGAGGTGGCCGGTAGCCGAATCCCGCCCAGCCCATCGACGCCGTGAGACTTGCCGGTTCGCCGGGCGCTTTCGAGGAGTGGCTGAAAGGCGCCCGCCGCGACAGGGATGCCTGTTGCGCCTGCAGCGTCCAGCACCTTACAGGTGTTGATCACGACCTGGTCGATGGGGACGTTCCCGGCGACGCAGCTGATGCCGAGCACTTCCAGCTCGGGGTGGCCCAAGGCGTAGAGGATCGCGAGAGCATCGTCCGTGCCGGTGTCGACATCCAGCAGAATGCGCCTCGGCACACCAGACATGCTCCCAGACCACCCATCCGGACATCGAGACGGCCAGTCGCGCGGCAGGAACGTCGACCGGCGTCGAAATCGCAATCAGACCCGAGCTGCCTCTACATGGGTGCGGGAGATTCCCGGGACGCGGGCGAGAACGCCCGGCCTCGAGCGCTCGGAGGCTGCCATTGAGCCGTCCCGCTTGCTCAGTTCTCTTGTGTTCGAGCGAGGAGCCGCGAGATTATTGACCAACAGTCGGATGTGGGGCACATATGCAATCGCCAATTCGAGTCGCCGATGAGACGTTCGTCATTCCTATGCCGTTTGAGATCCCCGGGTTCGGCATTCTTTACATCAATTCCATGGTCATCCGTGGCCAGGAGCCCATCCTGGTGGAGACGAGTGCGCCCATTGTTCGAGACGACTATCTCCAAGCGGCCTTCTCGTTGGTGGACCCCAAGGACGTACGGTGGATCTTTTTGAGCCATGATGACCGCGACCACTCCGGCAACATCATGCAGGTTCTGGAGGCGTGCCCGAATGCCAGGCTCGTCACGAACTTCGTCGGGCTCGGCAGGATGACCGAGGAGTTCGACCTTCCACCTCCCAGGATGTACTTCGTCAACGATGGCGAAAGCTTCAGCGTCGGAGATCGCACGTTGGCGGCTATCCGGCCGCCGTATTACGACTCACCTGCGACGCGCGGCCTCTGGGACGCGACCACCGGCGTCTATTATGCGGCCGATGCATTTGGCGCAGTGGTTCCAGGGGAGTGTGAGTACGTCCGCGATGTCGATGCGGACGTCTACACCACGGGCTTCAACTGGTTCAACCGTGCGAATAGCCCATGGCACGAGATCACCGACCCCACCAAGGTAAACGCTGTTGTCGACCGGATCCGGCGCTTGGAACCGCAGGTCATCGTCTCAGCGCATGGACCGTCGGCAGTGGACAGCTCCGACAAGCTCTGCGCAATGCTTGCCGAGATCGCGACCATGGATCCCTTGGTTCTGCCCAACCAAGCGGAATTCGAGCAGATGCTGTCCGCAATGGAAGCCGCGGAGCCCCCGGTAGCCCCGCCGGTCTAGGTTCATGAGACGACTGGTCTCGGGATCAGAGCACGACTGACTTGAGGCTCGGTGTCAACCGCTCGCAGCTCCTTGCGTGGAGGGTGTTGCGGCCCAGTGATATGCGGCCGGCAGCTGGCTGAGGATCTCTGCGCCGCGTATCAGTAGCAGAAGGAGCCTGTGGGAGTGGACGATGTCGTCGTCGTTGGTGCTGGTCCGGCGGGATTGGCGGCAGCGGCGGCGTTGCGGGCGCGCGGCATAGATTCCACCATCCTGGAGCGGGCCGAGCACGTCGGAGAGCAATGGCGCACCCGCTACGACCGTCTGCACCTCCACACGATCCGCTGGCTGTCGAACCTTCCGGGCTATCGGATTCCCCGCGATTTCGGCCGCTGGGTGGCACGCGACCAGTTCGTGCAGTATCTGGAGCAATACACGGCGCACTACGGCCTTGAGCCACGGTTCGGAGTCGAGGCCACCGAGATT
>JAJTCL010000042.1 GCA_021323255.1 Propionibacteriaceae bacterium
CTCCGCCGGGAACGCGTCATTGATCACACCGCCATCTCCAAGGGGAATGCTGTCGACGTAGACGACGCGGGCGACGCGGTCAGGCCGCGCGTCCACTGCTGCATGGGCGATCGCGCCACCTCCGGAATGTCCGACGAGTACGACGCCGCCGGTGGTCGGCTCGACGGAATCGATCATTGCAACGACCGCGTCGACGTGGTCGCGCAAGGTGATCTCGGAACGGTCTGCGTCCTGCGATTCCATGCCGGGCAAGGTGAGTGCATGGGTACGATGCCCCGCCTGCCGCAGCTCGGGAACGACCTCGTCCCAGGAGGTGCCGTCGAGCCACAAACCGGGAATCAGAACAATGTCCATCCGTCGAGGCTAATAAAGTCCACTGACCACCAGGCAGCAGCGTCTCTGCGAGCGATTGTTGCTGAGCAGCCGGCGTCCGACTCTGGACCGCCTACTCAATTCGAGGAGTTCGAGTGATCACCCGACCTGCCGAGCACCTCATGCCACTTGAGGGGAGCATTGGACTTCGTTTCCATGGACCACAGCCGGATCTGGCCGGCACATTCCAGCTTGGGCTTGCTGTTGGGGCAGTGTCAGCGGGCCAGGTCTCGTGTGCTTGCCCGGCGGACGATCGTCCAGGATCGGGTGAAAGAGCCGGGGTCCCATGCCGAACCCTGCTCCCGCAGGGACTGGGCGACGGTGGTCAGACCGAGCCGTTCCGCCACGGGTGCGTCGTCCCATCCGGTCACTGAGACCTCGTCGGGGATGGTACGGCCGGCGGTGTGGAGGGCATGGACGACTCCGGCCGCTTGTTGGTCGCTCATGGCGAGGATGGTGTCGGGCGGCTCGACGGCCGCCAGCAGGCGGGCAGTCATCTGCTCGGCCTCGACCTCGTCGTTGCGTGCACATACTGCGACGGTCACGTTTCGCCAATCGAATTCGGCGGCTTCGGCCGCGTCGCGGTATCCCGCTAGCCGATGGCGGGTCACCGGGAATGGGACGTGGGTGATGTCGGCACCACGAGTGATGGTGCTGATCCGGTCCCGGGATAGCGGTTGGCCGACATTCAAGCTTGGTGGTGCCCTGAAGATCCCTGGATCGTCCGGCCGGGGGTGTGAGGATCGACGGGTCCGGCACCCGTGCACCGTCGTTGCTTGACCGAGTGGAGCGCATGCGACTCCTTGCCTATTGATCATGTTGGTGTGCGGGGCCTGCTGCCGGAGACCGGCCACCCTGTTAGGAACCTGGCGACCGCGCCGAACAGCCCGCGGATCCCTGTTAGCGAATGTCTGGTGCGGCTCGTTCTCATGCGGCAGTGGGCTGTCGACAGTTGCTGAGTCAGTCGTCCGATGGGAGTTCGCAATGCCGCTTCGCCTAGGCATCGACATCGCGTGTCGAGCCGCTCACCAAGTCAGCCTCGCCGACGAGCAGGGCCGGTTCATTTGGACCGGACGTCGGTTCCGCACCACCCCGCAGGATCTTGACCGTCTGTGGAACATGCTGCCTGAGGGCACCGACCCGGCCCAGGTGTTGGTGGTGATGGAGCCCACCCGCAACGCCTGGGTGCCGCTGGCCGCCTGGTTCCGGCGCCGCGGCGCCGACGTGGTGCTGGTGCCGCCGGAACGCTCGGCAGACCTGCGCCGCTACTACGCCAAGCACACCAAATCCGACCGGTTGGACTCTCAGCTGCTGGCCCGGTTGCCGATGTTGCATCCCGACGGCCTGCATGCCGAGCAAGGACTCGGACCCGGTGATGCGTTGAAGCGGGCGGCGAAGCTGCACTCCACGCTGACGCATCGCCGCAGCCAAAGCCTGGCCCGACTGGATGCCCTGCTGGAGATCCTCGGGCCTGCCTGGCACGCCGCGATCGGTGCCGATCTGGCCAACCGCACACCGTTGAAGTTCCTGGCCGCCGGATATGCCGACCCGCATGTGGTCAAACGGCTCGGCCGGACCAGACTGGCCCGATTCTGTTACCGGCACTCCCGCGGCGCCTGGGGCGAGCCGCACGCCGACGCACTACTCGCCGCAGCCAACCAGACCCTCGAGCTGTGGTCCGGTGGCGAGCTGGACTACTCGGACCTGGCCGAAGACATCGCCATCGAGGCTCGATTGGCGTTGCAGCTGACCGAGGAACTCAAAGACCTCGACGAACGCACCACACTACTGCTCAAGCAGGCCGACCCCACCGGCATCCTCACCTCCGCACCCGGCGTCGCAGCGATCACCGCCGCAGCGATTCTCGGGCGGCTCGGCGACCCGAACCGGTTCACCTCACTGGCAGGCGCCCGCGCCTTCACCGGCCTGGTCCCAATCCTTGACGCTTCCGGCGTGAACGGTCGACACGGCGGTCCTACCAAACGCGGCGACGCGGTCCTGCGGCAGGCGCTGTTCATGGCCGCCGGGCAGGCCCGCCGCATCGACCCCACGCTTGCCGTCAAATACCACCGGCTCATGATCGAGGCGGGCAAGCATCACAACTCCGCGCTGTGTCACATCGCGACAACCTTGCTGACCCGGATCATCGCCTGCTGGCGCGCCGGACAGCCCTACCAGCTGCGTGACGTCGACGGCACCGCCGTGACGGTCGAACAGGCCCGGGCAATCATCGCTGAACGCTACGCCATACCCAAAGACCTCCGTGGCCAGCGCAGAACCAGCACTGCCGTGGGAACAGACCGGCGAACCGACACAGCAAGAACGGACCGGCGAAGCAAGGAGTCGCCAAGCGCTCCATCAACCGGTCCGTCCAAACCCAACGCTACGACCCCGACCGCGGCTTGACATCGGTTAGGAACTCAATGGCCGGACGGCTGGCTCCGGGGAACGCGATGGCGCCGATGGCGCAGGCCGCTGCCCGGTTGTCGATGCTGACCAGCTGAAGTCCGGGAAGCGCGGGTTCGCCGTGAATCACGGCCGGGCGTTTGGTGGACTGGACCGCGGTCAGGACCGGGTCGTCGTCGCTGGTGGTCCACACGATGAACCCGTCGACAGCGGCCTCCGTGACCCGCCCGACGTCGTCGGCGGCACCGGTGATCGGGACGAGCGTCACGCCGTAGCCGCGGTCGGCGCAGACATCAGCGATCCCGGCGAGGAAGGACACGGCCTGCGGGTCGTCGAACGCGTAGCTGAGATGCTCACCGATGACCACGCCCATAGTGCGGGAGAGCCCTCTGCGGAGGGACCGGGCGCTCGGGTTGGGTCCGGGGTAGCTGAGCTGGGCAGCCGCGGCCAGCACCTTCGATCGGGCCTGGTCGGACACCCGGCTGAGAAAGTGACAGGTACGAGCACCTACAGATTCGCTGTCAGAGAACATCAGCTGACCGGGAAGAAACGCGCATTCAAACGACTTGAGTCTATGACGCTCAACTTACGGAGCGACCTTTCTTGGAAGGCGAATCTGATGTCGACAACCCGGCTCCCTGTGCTGTTCCTCACTGACCTCGTCGTGCTGCCCGGCATGGTGGTACCCATCGAGCTAGACGACGCCGCTCGCGCCGCGGTGGATGCGGCGAAAGCTCACAGCGATGACACCCTGCTCGTCGCTCCTCGCCTTGAGGATCGCTACGCCTCGTTCGGTGTCGTAGCCACGATCGTGCAACTCGGCCGACTCGCCACTGGCGAACCCGCGGCGGTGATCAAGGCCGAGCGGCGAGTCCAGATCGGCTCCGGAGTCTCGGGGCCGGGTACCGCGCTCTGGGTCGAGGCCGAGGAACTCCCCGAGCAGGCGCACGATGCCGATGAGGTTCGCAAGCTCGCCGCCGAATACAAGGGACTGGTCATCGCCACCCTGCAGCGCCGCGACGCGTGGCAGGTAATCGACACCGTGAACCGGGTCACCGATCCCTCCACACTGGCCGACCTGGCCGGGTACGCGCCCTGGCTCAGTGACGAACGGAAGCGCCAGCTGCTGGAAACTCCAGATGTCATCGAACGGCTCACTTCGCTGATCGAATGGACCAAGGCATACATCGCCGAATCCGAGGTGAACGAGAAGATCGCCGATGATGTTCGGGAGGGGATGGAGAAGAGCCAACGCGAGTTCCTGCTGCGCCAGCAGCTGAATGCGATCCGCAAGGAATTGGGCGAGGATGAGCCGGACGGTGCTGAGGACTATCGGGCGCGTGTTGAGGCGGCTGACTTGCCGGATGAGGTCCGCAAGGCCGCACTCCGCGAGGTCGGCAAGCTCGAGCGGGCCAGCGACCAGAGTCCTGAGTCGGGCTGGATCCGTACCTGGTTGGACACTGTCCTCGAGTTGCCCTGGAACACCAAAACCAGCGACTCAACCGACATCAACGCCGCACGCGAGGTGCTGGACGCTGACCACCACGGCCTTGACGATGTCAAGGATCGGATCGTGGAATACCTTGCAATTCGGGCCCGCCGCGCGGAGCGCGGACTTGAGGTTATCGGCGGTCGTGGTTCAGGCGCGGTGATGGCACTCGTGGGTCCGCCCGGAGTGGGCAAGACCTCGCTCGGGGAATCCGTCGCGCGGGCGTTGGGCCGCAAGTTCGTGCGGGTCGCCCTTGGCGGAGTACGCGATGAAGCCGAGATCCGTGGTCACCGCCGTACCTACGTTGGCGCTCTACCGGGCAGGATCGTGCGAGCGATCACCGAAGCAGGATCGATGAATCCGGTAGTCCTGCTCGACGAAATCGACAAGGTCGGTTCCGACTATCGCGGCGACCCAGCGGCCGCCCTGCTGGAGGTCCTCGATCCTGCGCAGAACCACACCTTCCGCGACCACTACCTGGAGGTCGACCTCGATCTTTCCGACGTCTTGTTCCTGGCGACGGCCAACGTGGTCGAGACGATCCCCCAAGCGCTCCTGGACCGCATGGAGCTGGTAAATCTCGACGGCTACACCGAGGACGACAAGATTGTCATTGCCAGGCAGTTCCTGCTGCCGCGGCAGTTGGAGCGTGCGGCGTTGACCGCTGCGGAGGTCACGGTCAGCGATGACGCGTTGCGCGAGGTCGCTGCCAACTACACCAGGGAGCCTGGGGTCCGCCAGATGGAGCGGTTGCTGGCCAAGGTGCTTCGCAAGGCGGCGACCAAGCTTGCTCACGGAACTGCGGAGCCGGGCTTGGTGATCGAGGCGCCCAACTTGCGTGAGTATCTCGGACGGCCCCGATTCACACCTGAAGCGCACGAGCGAACCTCGATTCCCGGGGTCGCGACCGGCTTGGCTGTGACCGGTCTCGGCGGAGACGTGCTGTTCGTCGAAGCGTCGGCGTTGGAGGGTGCCTCACCGGGTTCAGGACCGGGCGGCCTAACGCTGACAGGACAGCTAGGCGAGGTGATGAAGGAATCAGCACAGATCGCCCTTTCCTACGTACGCGCACATGCCGACCAGCTAGGGATCACCGATCCTTCGATCCTCGACCGGCCCATTCACATCCACGTTCCCGCGGGCGCAGTGCCCAAAGACGGCCCGTCCGCCGGAGTCACCATGGTCACCGCCCTCACTTCGATGGCATTGGGCAGGCCGGTGCGGTCCGATGTCGGCATGACGGGCGAGGTGACGCTGAATGGGCGGGTGCTGCCGATCGGCGGCGTGAAGCAGAAGCTGCTAGCAGCTCAGCGGGCCGGACTCGGCACCGTCTTCGTACCGAAGCGCAATGAGCCCGATCTGGACGATGTGCCGGCGGATGTGCTCGAGACGATCACCGTCGTTCCGACGACCGATGTTGCGGAGCTGGTCGCTCAGGCTATCGAATCGATCGCCGCCGGTAACGGCACTCGAGTCGCTGCCTAATCTGTTTCAGGCACCGGGTTACGCGCCGCAAGCTGATCTTCGTCGTGCTTGGCCTTCACCAGACTGGCCACGGTGGTGATCGTGATCGTCACGATGATCACCGTCAACGAGACCCAGATGGGAATCTCGCCATCCCAAGGCGCCCAGTCCGCGAGGTGGTAGGAGTGCAGTGCATGCAAGATCAGCTTGATGCCGATGAAGCCCAGAATGATTGACAGGCCAACCGACAGGTAGACCAGCCTCCTCAGCAACCCGCCAAGCAAGAAGTACAGCTGCCGCAGGCCCATCAGCGCGAACACGTTCGCGGTGAACACCAGATACGGCTCCTGGGTCAGCCCGTAGATCGCTGGGATGGAGTCCAGCGCGAACAGCAAGTCTGTGCTGCCCAAAGCAATGATCACGATGAACATTGGTGTGATCATTCGCTTGCCGTTCTCCACAACGGTCAGCTTCGTCCCGCGGTAGTCCTTCGTTGCGTTGAACCGATGCCTCACGAACCGTAGAGCCGGATTGTCAGGAAGCTCGTCAGTATCTTCCTCGTGCTTGCGGTAGTCGAGGTAGAGCTTCACGGCGGTCCAGATGAGGAACCCCCCGAAGACGAAGAAGATCCAGCTGAAGCGATTGATGGCCGCAGCGCCCAACGCAATGAAGATGGCGCGGAAAATGAGTGCCAGGATGATGCCCACCAGCAGCGCGAACTGCTGCAGCTGACGCGGCACCTTGAGCTTGGTCATGATGACCAGGAAGATGAACAAGTTGTCGATGGAGAGGCTGTATTCGGTAATCCAGCCAGCAAAGAACTCCCCCGCGTAGCGCGGCCCGGCGATAGCCCAGACGCCGAAGCCGAAGGCCACTGCCAGGCTCACGTAGATCCCTACAAAGAGGCCGGCCTCCTTCATCGACGGCTCGTGCGGCCGACGACCGATGATCAGCACGTCGACGATGAGGATTGCCACCATCACGATGGCTGTGATGGTCCACGCGTAGAGGTGAACCTCCATATGGAGTCCTTCCGAGCCGGGATTCGGGGAACGATTCGGCGTCGGAGGTCTCTTCCGCCAGGCTCACCGGCCGAAGGCACCGGGTGTCCTGGAAGGAAAAGCTCCAATCCGGAACGATCCGTGATGACGATGCCGCCGCGAAGGAATACTCCCCTCCGGCACTCAGTATGTCAGGAGGCGCCGAATGGTCTCGGATCAGTAGTCAACGGTTGGCCTCCACCATCTGCCGCAACTCCCGCTTGAGGTCGGCTATCTCATCGCGCAGCCGGGCCGCGAGCTCGAACTGCAAATCGGCCGCGGCGGCGTGCATCTGGGTGGTGAGTTCCTGCACCAGATCCGCTAGATCGCCCGCCGGGATCCCTGCCAACCTCCGGGCCTGGGTGCTCACATCCTTGGCACCGAGCGAAGGAACTGGAGGCCGGCCGCGACCTCGCTGCCGCCCGCCGATCAGGTCGCGGGTGTCAGCGTCCTCTCGCGCCAGCATGTCGGTGATGTCGGCAATCTTCTTCCGGATGGGCTGTGGATCGATCCCGTTCGCGAGGTTGTACGCCACCTGCTTGTCTCGGCGTCGGTTGGTCTCATCGATGGCGGCAGTCATCGAGTCGGTGACGGAGTCCGCATACATGTGCACCTCGCCGGAAACGTTCCGGGCGGCCCGGCCGATCGTTTGGATCAGGCTCTTCTCGCTTCTCAAGAACCCCTCCTTGTCGGCATCGAGGATTGCCACGAGGGACACTTCCGGAAGATCCAGACCTTCACGAAGCAGGTTGATGCCGACAAGAACGTCAAAATCACCCGTTCGCAGCTCACGCAGCAGCTGGACGCGCTGCAGCGTGTCCACCTCCGAGTGCAGGTATCGGGTCCGGATGCCGTTCTCGAGCAGATAGTCGGTGAGATCCTCGGCCATTTTCTTGGTCAATGTGGTCACCAGGACGCGCTCGTGCCGCTCGGTCCGCAACCTGATCTCAGCCATCAGATCGTCGATCTGGCCGTGGGTGGGCTTCACAATGACTTGAGGGTCGACCAGCCCGGTTGGGCGAATCAGCTGCTCCACAAAACCGGACGACCGTGCCAGCTCGTAGTTCCCAGGCGTTGCCGACAGATAGATCGTCTGGCCGATGCGCTCCACGAATTCCTCGAAGCGGAGCGGTCGGTTGTCCATCGCGCTCGGCAGCCGGAAGCCGTGCTCGACGAGTGTCCGCTTCCGGGACATGTCACCCTCGTACATTCCTCCGATCTGGGGCACGGTGACGTGCGATTCATCGATGACCAGCAGAAAATCTGAAGGGAAGTAGTCGAGCAGGCAGTTCGGAGGGCTACCGGGTGCCCGGCCGTCAATGTGTCGCGAGTAGTTCTCGATGCCCGAACATGTCCCGATCTGCCGCATCATCTCGACGTCGTAGCTGGTACGCATCCGCAACCGCTGCGCTTCCAGCAGTCGTTGCTGTCGCTCCAGCTCGGCGAGCCGGTCAGCCAGCTCGAACTCGATTCCCGCGATGGCCCGTTCCATCCGCTCAGGGCCTGCAACGTAGTGGCTCGCCGGGAAAAGATAGATCTCTCGATCCTCGGTGACGACCTCCCCGGTGACGGGATGCAGTGTGCTCAGCTTCTCGATCTCGTCGCCAAAAAACTCCACCCGGACAGCCAACTCTTCATACATCGGGAAGACCTCGAGGGTGTCCCCGCGCACCCGGAACGTGCCGCGGCTGCCGGAAAGGTCGTTGCGTGCGTATTGGACTCCCACCAGTCGGCGCAACAGGGCGTCGCGGTCAAGCTCCTGGCCCACCTGGAGCTTGATCATTCGACCGACGTATTCCTGGGGCGTACCGAGGCCGTAGATGGCTGACACCGTAGCGACGACGATGACGTCGCGACGGGTGAGCAAAGAGTTGGTCGCAGAGTGCCTGAGCCGCTCGACCTCTTCGTTGAGCGAGGAGTCCTTTTCGATGTAGGTGTCGGTCTGCGGGACGTACGCCTCAGGCTGGTAGTAGTCGTAATAAGACACGAAGTACTCGACCGCGTTTCGTGGAAAGAACTGCCGCAGCTCATTCGCGAACTGCGCGGCCAGCGTCTTGTTCGGCTGCATCACCAGAACCGGTCGTTGCAGGCGCTCCGCGAGCCAGGCGATGGTGGCGGTTTTGCCGGTGCCGGTAGCGCCCAGCAGCACGACATGCCGTTCACCGCCGGTGATCCGCCGCTCTAGCTCCGCGATCGCCTGGGGCTGGTCCCCCGACGGCGCGAAGTCGCTCTCCACCTTGAAGGGGGCGACTACGCGCTGAAGGTCTTCAATCGAACGCATGGCGCGAGCCTACGTGGCCCTCCTGACAAGCGGGCTGTGAGCTTCGGTCATCAAAAGGGCGACCGCCTACCCCCCGGCGACCTGAGTCTCCAGCATTGAGTTGACCATCGACGTGAAGTCCTTGTTCAGCTGTTCGGTGTTGGCATTTGGTGTGAAATACGCCGTACCGATCACCGTCACGCCATCGCTCTGCCTGACCGATGCCAGAGAGAACAAATACAGCTTTGTCGTGCCCTGGCCGCCGCTGACAGTCACCTCGGCGACACATGTCGCTGCCTTGAGGCTGCTGGTGCCGACGTTGGCGTCCTTCGCGTCCTGGAACTTGCCGTTGGACGTGCCCTCAGCGACATCCCGATGCCAGGCATCGCAGAGTTGGCCAGGGTTGGTCGACTGCGAGATCTGCAGCGACTGACCGAGAAAGACGCTATTGCCATCGGACAGCTGTGCCACATTCTCGCCGACCTTCTTGACCTGCCAGCCGGCGGCCGGTTTCAGCTGGATCCCGTTGCCGATATCGATGGCACCAGCGGTCGGGCGTTGCGAGGTCTGAGTAGGTGTCGGCTGCGGCTCAGCGGTCGATGACTCCCCAGTTGGCTCCGGGGTGGGCTCTTTGGGCGGTACCGGCTGACTCGGCGTGATGGTGACATCTGGCTGCTCTTCGCCTCCTCGGGTCAGCACCATGATGATGCCGCCCACGGCTGCCAGTAGCACGATTGCCGCAGCGACGATCGCGATGATCATCACTGGGCTCTTCTTGGTCGGCGCACCTTGGGTACCAGGACCAGGGCCGCCGGCCGTCGGGCCCTGCGGTCCGTACCCCCCGGGCGGTTGCGGCGTCCATCCACCAGGAGGTGGCTGCGGTACGTAGGCACGTTGTGGGGGATAACCTCCGGCACCCGGCTGTTGAGGCGGATAGCCCGGCTGAGGTGGATAACCCGCTGGCTGCTGAGTCGGCTGGCCGCCTGGCTGAGGTGGATAGCCCCCAGGTTGCTGAGGCGGATAGCCGCCGGAGCCCTGCGGCGGGTAGCCGCCCTGAGGACCCCATTGGCCCGGATTCTCCGTCATGGCCGGCCCTCCTCCTCGTCGTAGAAGCGGTCACGCGGGTCAGTTGACCCTCCGCTCTCGTCCTGGACGGTCGTCTCATCGGGAGTCGCTGAAGCCACATCCCCGGCGCGCCTTGGCTCCTCGCCGGCAACCGGCGTGTCAAAACCCGGCACGATCGATTCCTCGGGACCGGCCGCCCTCAGCACTGCGCCCACCCTGGGTCGCGACGCCTTAGGTTGCACGCGCACTGTTGTGCCGCATGCGTTGCAGAATGCGGCATGCTCCAGCAGCGGCATCTCGCACTGCGCGCAGTACTGGAGCTCGGCAGCCGGCCCAACGCCACGGCCCCGGGCAGACCGTTCCAGAGCAGCCTCCATCAGGCCGGCATGCAGCACGCTTCGAACCCGCAGAATCAGGATCGCCAGGATCAGCAGGCCCCACAGAATGCTCAAGACCACGCCCAGCGTCGCGTCGCCGACGAAGGAGAACAGGTAGGTACCAGCCTGATAGGCAGCGTTGGCCAGAATGGCCTCGCCGACCCCGCGGAAGTAACGCGGCGTGAAACCGTCATAGCCGCGGCCCAGGCCAGAGAACTCGGCGACAGCGATGCCACTGGCGGTGCCGATGATCAGCGGCTTGACGAAGCCTTCCAAAAAGATCAACGACATCCAGAGGCCTGGATCACTACCCTGCAACCCACCGGTCAGCAGATCCCAGTGACGAATCAGAGTATCGAAGCAGGAGTACGAAACCCCACTGATCACTCCGAAGGTCAGTCCGTCCATCAGGTCGTCGAACTCGGGGCGGCTGGCCAGCAGGACTGGACCGATCTGGCGGATCGCCTCGCCCACGATCGGTACCACCAAAGCCACCAGCAGGAAGGTGCCAACGGTCGGTGCCGCGCTCAGCGAACCCTCGTACGTGGTAGTGCCGTACGGTACCGGCCCGCGGAGATAGGTCCACAAAAGGGTGAAGCCGACGGTAAGCGCACCGGTCAGCAAGAAGGCGAGGCCGGTGACGATGAGGGGCTCGTCCTCCCAGATGTTCACGTCGTAGATGTAGACGATGTAAACCACGGGCACGGCAAAGGCAGCGACCAGCACGGCGACCGGCATGGCGCCGAAGATCGCTGCAATCAGCGCCACAATCAGGGCGATGGCGAACGCAATCCGATAGATCTGTGGGCGCTGACCAGCCCCTCGCGGCATGATCGAGGAGATCAGTGCGAACGAGGCGACCGGCTCGTCGGGCCTGGCAGCAAAGGACTTCCGTCGAGTGAGATCCGCCGAGCGCTGATCTTGCCCACAAATGTGGCAGAAGTGCGCAGTCTCGGGGAGCTCAGCCCGACACCGTGGGCATTCCAAACCTTTACCTCCTTGAACCTGCCAGTTGATTCCTCGATCTGGCGTCGACGAGCTTTCGGCTCAAGGACCTGGCGTCAGCGACCTCGAGCATTGCGAGTATGTCATTGTCGGGCGCCAGCGGAGCTGAGTTCTGCCCAGAGCGCATCGATCTGCTCTCTTAGCTGGGCCAAGCTTCCTGTGTTGTCCAAGACCACATCAGCCGCGATCCTACGATCTTCCCGACTGGCCTGAGCGGCAATCCTGGACTCAGCCTCAGCACGGGTGTATCCGTTACGCGCGATCAGCCTCTTGATCTGAGTTTCGTGATCTACATCGACGGTCACCACAAGATCGAAGTCCTCCTGCTGGCCGGTCTCGACCAGCAGTGGGATGACATGCACGACCACTGCCGCCCGGCCAGCAGCCCGCTCGAGATCAGCGGCCCGGGCGCGAACCGCAGGGTGCACAATCCGCTCGAGATCGCGACGGGCCAGCGGATCAGCGAAGACAATCTGGGCCAGCCGCGCCCGATCGAGCTGTCCGTCGCTCAGTACCTGCGGGCCGAATCGATCGATGATGGCAGCCAGCGCCGGGGTCCCTGGCTCGACTACTTCACGGGCTAGCACGTCGGCGTCGATGATGATCGCACCGCGCGCGGCAAGTTCGGCAGCCACCGCGCCTTTCCCAGACGCAATGCCCCCGGTGAGGCCTACCCGCACCATGGCCCTTCACCTCCTGCGAGCGTCGGATTGCGCGAGCAGGACACAGAACCGAGCCTATTCGGGCGCAGGATTGGAATTGGCAGCAAGCCAGCTTCACCGACTGCAGGCGCCGGCGGCAGGCGCCGGTCGGCGAGCGACGAAGGAGGTTCCTCTGTATTTGTCAAGCTGCTGTTTGGCCGGTCGTAGAGTCAGGGGTGGCGGGTTCGGGAAGTGACTTGTCCGAAGAGCTGGCGGTAGGGGTTGAGCCAGCCGCGCTGGATTGCAGAGTCGCCCCCTGTTGTCCTCCCGAACCCGCGCCGTGTCGTCGGTCCCGGATCATAAGCCGCCAAATATGGTCGGCGAGGCGGCGTTTCAGGCAGCGCCTTGCCTCCTTCTCAGTTTTGCCGGCGGCGATCTTGGTGTCGTAGTAGGCCCGTCCGGCGCTGCCGGGCATTCGTATCTGGTTCATGGCGACGATGTGCAGGGCGTGGTTGAGCTGCCTGTCGCCGCCGAGCGGCATGCGATGACGGACTCGTTCTGCGCTGGAAATCTCGACCGGGGCGACGCCGGCGTAGCTGGCGAAGGCGGCTGCAGTTGCGAATCGGCTCATGCCACGGGTGCGTGCCAGCAGCCGGCCCGAGACGACCGGCCCAACACCGTCGACCTTGATCAACTGACTGCCGGTCGCGGCGACCGTCTCAGCGATCTGAGCGGTGAGAACCTTCAGCCGTTGGTCTGCCTGGCGAATCTCTACGACCAGGTCACGGGCGAGCTGCTTGCGGGCCGCCTCGACCGGCCCAGCTGGCC
>JAJTCL010000349.1 GCA_021323255.1 Propionibacteriaceae bacterium
GCTCGGTTTTGTTGAAGACGTCGACGTGCAGCCGGCGGCGGGCGTCCGGGTCGTGCAGCTGACGCCAGTAGGCTCGGCCTGCTCGATCGGCATGGGCACCGGATTGCCGGCCTACGACGAGATGGCACCCGGCACGATCAAGGGCTTGCACCTGGTGGTGGCGGACATCGAGCAGGCGCGCGCTGAGCTGGCCGGCCGCGGCGTTGAGGTCGGCGCTGTGGAGGACGTGGGCGGAGGAGTCAAGTACGCCTGGCTGGCCGACCCAGATGGCAACACTCTGACGTTGCAGGAGATGGCCTGGCGCACCGGAGACAAGTTCTAAGCCTTGCAGGAGATGGCCTGGCGCACCGGAGACAAGTTCTAAGCCCGATCGCCGGTGAGCGCCGGCCGCGTCGATCCGCCGACGGCCCGGCGTTCAGATCCTCCGCTGGTTTCGACGTCAGCTCGTAGGCGTATACCGACACAAGGATCCGCTTGCGGCACATCACCCGGGGAGGACTTGACGGGCGTCGTCTGTCAGCGTCATCGCAGATGGATGGACGAACTACTGGTGGGATACGCACGCGTATCAACAGAGCAACAAGATCTCACCTCCCAGCGCAACGGTCTGCAATCCGACTGCGCACCCGGGAAGGGATGAAGGTGGCGAGCGCCAAGGGTCGGCTGCGCGGCAAGCAGCCGAAGTTGAAGCCGAGCCAAACCAAGCACCTGCTCGAACTCCCGACTCAGAGAACTACACCCAAGCCGAACTCGCCGAACTCTTCGGTGTGGGGCGATCCACGGTGTACCGGACCATCGAGCGAACGCGACCCCAGCCACCAGAACCGGAGCGGCCATTCGCACACCTCGCGAATCCATCAAGCTAGCCAGCGCTCGACGTGTCGGAACCATGAGTTTCTGACGACCTGCGGCCAGGACCCAACGCGGCCATGCCGGCTCATGTAGCCGTACAAACAGCGGCCCGACTGGCGCTCTGGAGGAAGCAGCCGCTGGATGGTCAGCGGGACATTCCCGGCCCGGCCTCTCGATCCGCAGGGTGGTGGTCGATGACGGTCACATGGTCTCGGAGGGCTCGGAGAGCCAGGCGCCTCCGATCGTGGTGTACCAGAGCCGCATCACATATCATTCATCGACCTTCCGTAGAATCGAACCCGAACAAAGGAACATCAATCCGAGGAAGTATTCTTTGACGTCAAGCTTTTCAACACGCCTCGCCAAGCCTCGCCACGGTTCGTAGTCTGGACTCGGAGTTGTTGAGAAAGAGAGGTTGAAGAGCATCCGCAAGACTGGGTTCAAGCCTCTTCCCAATCCTTTTCTCGAAAGTTTCGCTCCGAATACAGCAACCCGCGCGTTCTCCCGTAGATGCGGAACGATATTCTCCAAAGCCTCTTCGGAGGCATACACATCAGGCGCGGCAAACATCAGGAGAGCATCGAACAGACCTGTCAGATGAACATCCGCAGCCGCGGCTTCAATCACCTCGACGTTTGTCCAGCCGTTTTTAGCGATTCGTCTATTTGCGTTGATGCTGATCTCAGGACTGATCTCGACACCGACCACTTGACCCGATTGGCCTACGGCATGAACGAGGTATGGGAAGCTGCCGCCCGGTCCGCAACCGACATCGAGAACACGATCGCCCGCTCTTAGATGAAGCAACTCCGCTGCCTTCTGACGCACAGGTTTTATGAACGGAGGATCGAAATCCGGGAATGGCCTGAAAAGACGGACTAGGTAGCCATAAGGTGGTGTGAGGTCTTTTCGTTCTAGTGTCATTCAAATGCTTCTTTGCTCAACGTACAAATGCGAAACGATGCCCCTGTAACTCTCGGTCCATTAGACGCCCTTATATCCGAACAGATCGACGTGGCAGCACGACGACCCCGTCAGCCTCACTGCGGGGGAGCCGGATACGGGAGTCAACCGCTCGGAGCCGCCCCTTCTGAAGGTACGTCCCCTGGACGGCAGGCTGACGTCACGGTCCTGGGCAGACGGATCGGGGTGCGCGACACCCGACCGCGCGACGCCATCGATGTCGGTGGCGCATGGGTCAGCGGCGAGGTGCGCATAGGTGACGCACGACGAGCTGCTTTGGCGGCGAATGCCGCCGCACGTGGATTACTCGACCCGGCGAAGTTCGCCGCTCTCGCGGCCGGACAAGCCGCGGCAGTGGCACACGTGGCAGCCCACGATCTGGGTGCTGCGATTAGGGCTGTCGGCGCCCCTGCGTCCGCGGGTGAGACTGAGGCGGCACGCATCCGGGAACGAGAGTGGCAGCGAGAAAGACTCCCCGCGGAGGTTCGAGAACCGGTCCTCGATGACCAGCGAAGTCGAACCCCGATCTGCTGGAACGTATTCGACGACTGACATTGGCCCCTTCGTCCCTCCCACTCTGATCACGACCGATCACAGCAGTGCGCCCGCAAGCCGACCGCCATACGATCCCATGCACCTCTAACCCTGACCCTTGTGAGCATCACTCGACTCAGGGTTGTCCTACTGGCGCTCGTCCAACCCATGCCGCGAGGCTGAGCCCATGGACATGACGATGCCGGGTTGCTTCCGGCGACGATGGCGGACCGCTCGTTCGTACTCGGCGGATGCTCGACTGACGAGAGGCGGCCACACGTGCTAGCGGTGGAGGTGCTCGGTTGGGTCGGGTCAGCTCTGCTGGTCTACTCGGTGCTGCAGACCCGCATTTTGCGTTTGCGACTGTTCAACGGCGTCGCGTCGGCGCTGCTGGTGATCTTCAACGCGGCCATCGCGGTCTGGCCGATGGTCGCGCTGAACGTGACGCTCACCGCGATCAACGTTTTCTATATCGTGCGGCTGCTCCGTGGCAGGCACGACTCACGCACGTTCGAGGTGGTCGAGATCTCTCCGAACGAGGCTTACCTGAAGCACCTACTGCACGACTTCGACGCTGACATTCAGTACTTCAACCCTGGATTCTCTAGCGATGATGCCGCTCAAAGCGATCTCGGCTTCCTCATCCTCACTAGAGCCGAGACGGTGGGCCTGGTGCTGGCGAGAAACGCAGGTGACGGATCAGCGCAGGTCGACCTCGATTACGTCGTGCCGAGGTATCAGGGCTTTACCTTGGGTGAGTTCGTCTACCGTCCTGCTGGTCCGCTCGCCGCGCGGGGTTACCGAAGAGTGATTGCACCACCCAGAATGCAGAATGCCGGAGATTACCTGACCGACGTTGGCTTCCGGCCTGAAGGCGGCGCCATGGTCCGCGACCTGGCCTGAGCCCCAGAACACAGCGCTAGCCGACTGCAGCCGAGCGGACATCCCGCCTGTACCGATTGTGTCGTTCACCGACGCTTTACCGGGTATTGCGGCGTCCGCGAGAGGAACTTCGTAAATACACGCCAGCTCGGCCATTGATCTGGCGACCACCGTCATGATCATCGAAGGTGTACTGACCTCCCAATGTTCGCCCGGAGGGGTTGCAGCGCTGTGCAACCATGCGGAATGCGGCATGTCCGTGCACGTCGCGCCGCTGATCGGGAGTTGCCGTTGGTGAGGGCTTGAGCCCTCGGGTGGTGCGCACCACCGATGATTCTGGGGGTGTGCGAGGGTCTGATCTGCCGTACCCCGAACGAAGGAGGAACCATGGGCAAGGTCATCGCAGCCATCACGACCTCGGTCGAC
>JAJTCL010000350.1 GCA_021323255.1 Propionibacteriaceae bacterium
TCATCTGGCGCGGCAAGGTCGGCGACGTCGAACGCCGCACCGTCACCGGGTTCGCCCGCGGCGAGGCCGCCATCACCGGGGTCGACGCATACGACGGCCGCGACCTGCGCATCGCCTTCCAGAACGAATTCCTCCTCGCCCGCTCCGGCGACGACATCCTGGCCACCACCCCCGATCTCATCACCATCCTCGACGACGAAACCGGCGAACCGATCACCACCGAAAGCCTCCGCTACGGCTTCCGCGTCTCCGTCCTCGCCATGCCCTGCGACCCCCGCTGGCGCACCCCAGAGGGTCTCGAAGTCGTCGGCCCCGGCTACTTCGGCTACGACATTCCCTACGTGCCAATTGAGGAGCGGGTGCGCACTCTGGCGTAAGCGTGTGCAACAATGGTGCTGAGGCGCGCCCAGGAGCAATTTGGCGCGCATGCCGGGATGAAGCTGAGCACACAGGACACCTGCATCATGGCCCTGAAAAAGCAGATCGTCGAAAACGAACCCAGCGAGGAGTACGAGTACGAACTCATCCCGCTCATCGGGTTGACGTACGAGGAGGGCTTCGCCGTTCTTGATGGACAGGCGCGGCGGCGGCTGAACATGTCCGGGGAGGAGTTCCTTCGACGCTGGAAGGCGGATGATTTCTCAGACGAGTTCAAGGATGAGCACCATTCGGCGTTTGCTGCGTTAAGCATCCTGGTACGGCCATTTGCCAACGACGCTTCGTGACGCGTTCGAGCACGTCGCGGCTCCGCTGCGTCGGACGGTTTCTCTCGTCGTGCCATCTGGTCGGGGCGTCCTGACCCATTACCCCAGGCCGTTACGGCTCAACGAAGACCATTGGCTCTCTTTCCCGGAGCAACAGCCTATGCGGCTCACGGGAGAGCGGCTCTTTCTCGACCTTTATCACGGCTTTCGCATCGTCCAAACACGTTCCAGCCTCGAACCGTATCAGGTCACGACGACCGATTACTTCTACACTCTCCTTGACCAGAACCAGCGCGAACTCGTTGCCTATCATTATCATCCCCACGGAGCCGGCTGGTGCACCTACCCCCACCTCCACGTCGGCACGGCCAACGGAATCATCGACAACAAGACCCACCTCATCACCGGGCTGCTGCCACTGCAAGCGTTCATCCGCATGCTCATCGAAGACCCGGCGATCCCGGTCGTCTCACTTCGCCCCGATTGGGCGCGCGTCCTCGACGTGAAAGGAGACCGCTATGACGTCGTCTGAGGGCGACTCCCCCCAGATGGTCCTCACCGAGGATCAGGCATTCGGCCTCCTCGCCTTCCTCGTCTGCTCAGCCGAGATCAGCCTGGTCGAACCCACCTACTACGGCACCTTCCGCCTAGTGGATGCGGCCAGCCGCCTGATGGGCTTCATGCTCGAACACGATCCGGAGCGCAGCCACGAGTTCCTGGAGCGCTTCAAGGAGGAAGTCGACACGAAAAAGGTCTGGATGATGTGGGACCGCGAGGCCTATTACGACTTCCTGCGTAGCGCTCCCGCGGCCGTCGCCGCGGAAGTGAAGCGCCGCGAAGAGACCGCCTCGCCCGCGGCTGGGGACGATCAGGCATGAGCGGTTCGATGGCCCGACCGTCCCCCGAGCAACTGCTCACGCTCCTGAAAAGCCGCAGGGTCTGCCGCTCATTCACCGAGGAGCCCGTCAGCGACGACGATCTACGCATGATGACCGAGGCCGCCCGCTGGGCCACCAGCGCCGGCAACCGCCACATCCACAAGTTCCTGGTCGTGCGTGACCCCGCGGTCATCCACAACGTGCGAACCGTCTCGCCTGGCATGCTGACCGCGCCCCCGGCGCTCATCGTCATCCTGACTGATCTGGAAGCCGCGGCGCGGGAATCGCTCCAACTGGAACACGACCACGCTAACTGGATGGACGTCGGCACAGCGGCCATGAACATGATGAACATGGCCCACGCCCTGAGCCTCGGCTCCTGCCCGGTAACGTCATTCAGCCGCTCCGGCGCGGCCGTCATGCTCGACTTGCCACCCCATCTGATCCCGGAGTGGCTCCTGATCGTCGGCCACCCGGCCCCGGCTCCACGCCCCCGCCGCTTGGGAGCGAATGCCCCAAAGCCGGTAGCGGCCCGCGATCTGACCTGGTGGGAACAGCCCGGACGGCACGAACCCTAAAGCGGTTCGACCCGCACGGCCCCACTCGACAGCGTCCCCTCGGTCACGATCAGACCCACGCCGCCCGCCAGCAGCGGCTCGTCGTCATCGAGAACTTCGGCGACCTGTTCGCCGTCGATCTCGCCCGCGATTCGGTTGCCCTTGACGGCAAGCGACAGGCGATACGGTCGGTCGAGCTCAACCGGGAACGGCCGTTCAGCAAGGACGGTCAGAGCCTCCCGATCCTTCACCAGCCGCGCCATCCCGTCGTCGCAGAGCAGCAGCGCGTACCAGCGGCGCATCCCGCCCGTGCGAGCGGCAATCCCCGCCTGCTTAGCGAGGAAGATCGTGACGTCGGCGGTCACCCGGTAGTCTTCCCAATCGGCTGTCCCCAGGCTGATCAGCCCCGTGCCGTGGTTCTGCACGACGCGGTACGGTTCCGGCCAGCGCCCCTCGAACTGGTCGGCGCCGTCTACCCACGCCCGTCGCCACATCTCGCCGCCGTGCTCCGGCCGGCCCAGCAGCACGTCAGGCGCGCCATCCCACGTCATCCAATCGAGATAGACCGCCCCCGCCCCCGCTTCCGCCGGCTCGACCGCAATCCCGACTTCGGCCACGGGCGCGCCGCCGAGATCGGGGATGCGCCAGGCCAGCAATGCATCCCGCCCCGGCAGCACCAACTCCGGCGATCCGGTCAGCGTTTGCAGCTTGTCGCCTTCCCCGTAGAAACGGATCAGCAGCCGCGCCTCGACCGGACCGGCATTGCCGCGATGCGTAACCAGACGAGCCCGCACTTCCTGCCCCGGATAGAGCGTCGGCGAGGCCAGCAGGGTGTACCCCGGCATGGCGATCGCTTCCGGCGGGATGAACGTCGGAGTTGTGGCCACGACCGGCGAATCCGGCCGCTCATCCTCCCAGCGCACGGCCAGCGTGCGTGAGCCATCCGCGCTCCGCTCGGCCACGTTGTCGACGGTGACAGATGGGTGATCCCCCACGAACCCCTGCACCGACCCCGGCAACTCGAAATGGAACCGGGCGCCATCCTTCGGAGCCAGCGGCGGCTCCCCGGCCAGCGCCCGCGCGATGTTGACGACGTGGTACGTCTCGATCACCGCGTCGGTGATGGCCCGCCCCCCGTCCGCCGTGGCCAGGTACATCCGGTCGGCGACCGGCCCGCGCCAGTCGTACGGCGAGTCGTCGATGCCAGCCAACCCGTTCTTGATCCCGAGGATCGCCCCC